>DQAM01000287.1:0-503 GCA_003523545.1 Dysgonomonas sp. | reverse complement strand
CCCCGCCCAATAGCTGATGTCAGTCAGATTTATTCATGATAAAATATCTGTATTTTAGGTAAAAACCTTGCAGGCAATTTTAAAATGAGCATACGACAAAATATATTAATACTTAATAAGCATTTGCTCAATCAATGTACGGTACTCGCTCGGAGTAGAGCCCTTCTTCTTCTTGAAAATTCGGATAAAATTAGATAAATTATTGAAACCGCACAGGAAGCATATTTCCGCTATAGAGTGTGTGGTTTCCGATAACATCTGGCAGGCTTTAGCAACACGCAGATTTATGACATAATCAATAAAGGTACAGCGGGTTTTCTTTTTGAAAAAATGGCTGAATGCAGATTCGGACATATTTACCATTTCAGCCACTTCACTCAGCTTAATCTGATTCTCATAATTCTTTTCTATATAATCACACACTTTAGCGATACGGCGACTTCTCGACACCCTTACAATCGACTCGGCATCGTACCTGTTGTCCATTAATACACTCCTGTCGG
>DQAM01000286.1 GCA_003523545.1 Dysgonomonas sp. | reverse complement strand
CATACATCAATGCAAATATCGCCAATCTTCCTTATTCCGATATTTGCATTGATGTATGCATCCGGATGAGTAGCGAATGCGAAAGCCTTAAATTTAGCATTATTTAATTCGATATTGGTATAAAATTTTACTTTAAGTGATTTGTCTGAAAGATCATAGGTTTGTTTAAATTTCTCACTATATTCTGATTCCCAATCTAAATCAACCAATCCGGCTTCCATATATTCCTGAAGATAATCTAATGTTTTGGTTACCCAAATTTGTCCCGCAGGACTTAGCTTCGGTTTCAACAATTTTCCGAAAGCCAGGCAATATTTGTAACCATAACTTTTGCTAATATTAGGAATAACAGTTTCATCGTTTTTAATATATTGTTTTGCGTTCTGCTGCTTTTCTTTAAGAGTTTTATCTAATCCTAACCACATTTGTTTGGGGTTGAGATTTGTATTATCCCATGCTTCTTCCACTTTATCTTTTGCATTCTCCCACCAGTTTTTATTGGTATTACTATCCGTTTTCTTTTTTAATACTGTTGCAGGATCTATTAGAGTCCCATAATAATAAACAGGTGGTTCGTGACTGCAATCTTGGAGATGCCTCTCCATAAAGTTGTTAAACCTCCATACGTAGTATTCTTCATCCCCTCTTTGAGGAGATGCAGGCGGAATTTTATCACAGATGAGCGGAATATCTTCCTCATGCTCCTTATAATATACAAAAGCTGCCGTTACATCAAAATCGTAATCCTCCATACAGGTCCGTTTATCCTTTACTTACTCTTGCGTCATCAGCTCCCTGAACAAGAGCTTTGCTAACACTCTTAATAATTATATCCTTGTCAGTAGACATCATCTTAATATCACCCGAAGTATATGTAGTTTTATCACCTACATTCGTCACTTTATTCTGGGCAATATCCTGATTCATTTTATTTGCAGAGATATCTATAGTCTCAGTTACTATTGTCTGTTGATTCTTTCCAACACTCGTCTCCTGATTATTTCCTACCGAAGTTGACATATTATTGCCAACGTTTATATTCATATTTTCACCAACACTAACATCCATATTCTTACCTACAGTAATACTCATATCGTTCGGTGCGTTCACTCGGATATTTCCCTTACCATCCATATCCCATGTGTTACCGCTCGGATCTTCGATATGGAGTGAGCCTTCATCATCATTGAAGATCATCTTGATGCCGCTCCGGGTGATGATGCTTTTGAGGTGATTACCGGATAACCCGCCTCTGGCGGCTGGTTCGGTGAAAAGGCTTCCTGCACAATACGGCCTTGCCGGGTCATTATCCTCGAATTGAACCATTATCTCGTCACCTACTTCGGGAATGAAGATATACCCGCGTTCACTGTTTCCTGCATCAGGTGAAAGTACCCTTATCCAACTGGTTTCCTTGCCGCTATACTTCTGGAACTGCATTTGAACTTGTATCCTCCCTTTACCTTCGGGGTCGGCATGACTCAGCACTGTAGCTCTCTGCGGAGCTGTCACTGGCAGTTTAGCATTGTGTACGGGGATGTACCCTAATGCTGCTCTTACTCCTTTGAACTCATTGGAGTAATGACCTTCTTTATCTACTGTATGGGTGATTTCTGTCACTATGAATGCCCCCGGAGAAGTATCTATCTTCAGGTTACCGGGAAAGCCTACGGTTACCACTTTACCTAATCCTACTTTGCAGGTCTGTGTCTTACCGCTCAGAATTAACATCTCGGCTACAGCACGGGTACGTTCTATATCGACCATTTTCAGTAATGAATCCGAATCGTGTACCAATGGTCCAGACGGAGTATTCACCTTAGATGTGTATATCTTCTCTGACTTATCTAATGCAGGTTGAAGATAACCCGCGGCTTCGGGTACAGGTTTACGGGTTTCTTTCAACCATTCTTCGTGATAGTATTTCAGGTAATTGTAATGTCCGAATACCGGAGGACGCAGATTAGCATCGAGATTGAATTCGGTCATCTCCACATCGTAGGTTATATCGACTGGATCCTCGGGTTCTATCTTCCCAAAGAATACTTCCGAACCGTCTTTTGAGTAGAAGCTTTCTCCATACAGGTAGCTTAACCGGTTGAGATAGTCAAAGGCGGTTTCATTGTATTGCATTTGATAATCTATCGGCTTGGTGTATTCGGGTTTTATGGTGATAGCTGCCCCGTTACCCGATGTCCCTACCACCTCGTTAACTATCTCTCCAAGTGTTTTGTTAACAAATGAGTCGATATGCGGTTTACCATCTAATTTGATAGTTTCACTGGTTCCTCTTATGAGTATATGGTTGTTTGCTCCGTGATAACCTGTAAAGGATATATTGCTTACCAAACCGTTAAAGACGCAGGTTGCACCACTTACTTTATGAGTCATGCTAATACTCAAGCTTTCACCTATGAAGTTAATGATTTTTACTGGGTCAGCCATCCATGTTTTATCGCCGAAAGCATCGTAATCAACTAATATTTCACAGGAATGATGGTTATTCATCTTCTGGTGTAAAGTCATTTGGGAAAAGATAACGCTTGCTCCAGCGACACTTATCGAGACATCTACGAGATCTAAATTCATAGGGTTGTTTTTTATTATTTAATCACTTTTCAGTTTGTTGTCCTCTATTCTCTATTTTCTATTCTATCATTGCAATAGTTCTTCAAATATATAAAAAAGATTGAGTGTTTAACATTTTAGAGAGAAGTTAATGTATAATTGTTGGGGTATTTCCCCCATAATCCAATGAATTGTTCTGATTCTATTGTATGTATATCTTTTCCGATAATCCGTATTTCAGACCTAATAAAGCCCTTGTAACAGCTCCGTTAATCCCAGACATCTAGTTTCATGGTTGTTTGTGGGACTTTATTCTACTTCTATTTATTTAAGCGTCTTTTAAAACATTTTCCTGAATTTATAGTGATATATCTACTCCATGTATCTTTATTGTTTTGAGCTTCAGATTTGTATGTTCCCGGTTTATATTTAAAGGATAATGTACTTGTTTGCCCATAGTTTGGTTCCCCATTCTTAAAATATGATGTAATTACTCCAGCATATATACCATCTACCCAGACATCAGTATCTCCACCTCCTTTTTTATTATGCCAAAAACTTATGGTCCCTAATTCTTTAGGAGCCTCTGTTGTTTTATTAGACTCATATATGTATTCTAAAAATACAACAGTAAGCATATGATTGCGATCTCTATTAAAGGTAATGTTTGTTACTCCATCTTTTATAAGGATTGTTGAAATAATATCTCTAAAATTCCAATAAATAGTAAGAAGCAGCTCCGGGAAGGTTGAAAAAGGCAAATTCGGTGGAGATTGTTCAACGTAAAATAATAGGTAATAATATAACAGTCATTTATTATTTTTTAAGGGTTTAGTTTACCAAATCAGACAAACATTTTACTTTTCCCCGTTATTTGTATAAAGTATTATCTTTATCAGAAAAGCCAGGAAGCAAAGAGTCACTATAACAGAAGATTTATCTTGGAGTTTTTTTTATTTGTTTCTTTTGTTGGTGTTGGGATAATAATTATCCCATAGAATCTTTTCCAAAGCTCAAAGGTAAAAGATCCCTTATAGAATCGACTTCATATATTTGTCCTTCACCATACATGATGATTTCTATAGGGAGGCTATATCTATTTTCTACTTCAACCAATACCTGTCTGCACGATCCACAAGGTGTACATACATCTTTAGAGTAACCACCCTTATTATAAGCCGCAATGGCGATAGCTTTGACGGCTTTGTCCGGATAATTGGCATTGGCATAGAATAAGGCAGTCCGTTCGGCACACAATCCGGAGGGGTAGGCCGCATTTTCCTGGTTATTTCCGGTTATTATAGTTCCGTCTTCTAAAAGAACGGCTGCACCCACATAATAGTTCGAATAGGGAGCGTAAGCGTTAAGAGCTGTTATTTTTGCTCTATTCAGCAATTCTTTTTTACTATCCGGATAATCAGACTCTTTATAAATTCTTATTTTTGTGATAATTTCAAAATTTTCCATGAATGACAACGTTTATAGATATAAATTCAAATATAAAGAAAATAGGAATGCTTTCTTTTTTGATGCTCATATTTATTCTTCCTTATGGTAATGTAAATGCACAGAAACGTTCTAAGGTGTACGAGGAATACATATCAAAATATAAGAACTTAGCTGTTGACCACATGAAAAAATATAAGATTCCGGCGAGCATAACACTTTCACAGGGATTACTCGAATCGGGAGCAGGCAGAGGTTCTTTAACTTTAAAATCAAATAATCATTTTGGGATAAAGTGTCATTCCGATTGGAAAGGTCCTTCGGTAACTTATGCAGATGATCGTCCCGACGATTGTTTCCGGAAATATAAAAAAGCGGATGACTCATTTGATGATCATTCCCGTTTTTTGTCCGAAAAGACCCGGTATCGTTCATTATTCCAACTGGATATTACCGATTATAAAGGGTGGGCGAGAGGTTTGCAAAAGGCAGGTTATGCAACCGATAAAGCGTATGCTAATAAATTAATTAAGCTGATCGAAGATTACGAATTATACTTGTATGACCGTCAGGGAGCAGGAAAGAAAATTAAAAGGGAACAAGAAAAGATCGTAGCCCCTTTATTATACCGTCATACGCCTTATAAAACCCATGGTTTATTATATGTAATAGCTCAGGATGACGATACATTCGAAGCTATTGCAAAAGAATTCGGCTTTAAAGTAAAAGATTTATACAAATGGAATGAAGTCCCCGAAAATTTCCCTTTGCAAAAGGGTGATTTGGTCTATTTCCAAAAAAAGAAGAAAAAAGCAGATAAGCCGTATTATGAACATCAGGTAGTAGTCGGTGAATCCATGCACAGTATTGCGCAGCTATATGGTGTAAGGGTTAAGGAACTTTACAAGATGAACAAAAAAGATAT
>DQAM01000285.1 GCA_003523545.1 Dysgonomonas sp. | reverse complement strand
GTATTATATAATGGTAAAAACATTATATAATTGATAATCAGTCCCATAGAATAAATTTTATTTATTAAAGAATCATGCATTATTCTAGCATTATATATTTAGTTAATTAACTGATATTCTTTTCAATATAAAAATATAAGTAATACCGACAATCTAGAATAAATACAAGAAATGCCTGAGTAAAATAATTTCATTCAGGCATCTATTCCTTACATAATCAGTATATTTATTCTTCTAATGAGTTCCATCCCTGTGCCTGAATTGCAATTTCTGAACCATCACGGGTTTCGAGAATATTACCCAGACTTTCACGGGTGATATGCCCGATCACATGCACTCCTTTTATTTTTGATACACTGTCATGCATATGCAGCGGCACAGTAAATAACAGTTCATAATCTTCACCTCCGTTCATAGCTACAGTAGTAACATTCATATTGAATTGTTCGGCCATGACTGCGGTCTGGTAATCGATAGGTATTCGTTCTTCAAAAATACGGCAGCCTGTTTTGCTTTGCTTGCAAATATGTATCAATTCGGAAGAAAGACCATCCGATACATCCATCATAGAAGTAGGAAGAATGTTCTCCTTTGCCAAAGCATCGATAATGTCTTTGCGTGCTTCCGGTTTTAATTGCCTTTCCAAAAGATACTCTTTTCCGGAAAAGTCAGGAGAAAAACCGGGTTTACCTTCAAAAACAGCTTTTTCTCTTTCAAGTAGTTGTAATCCCATATAAGCGGCGCCCAAATCACCCGATACACATATCAGATCGTTTTCTTTGGCTCCATTACGCATTACAATATTACCTTCGATACCTTCACCGATACAAGTCACCGAAATTGTAAATCCGGTATAAGATGAAGAAGTATCACCACCTACAATATCAACCCCGTATTGCTCGCAGGCCAGGTTAAGCCCTGCATAGAACTCTTCCAAATCTTCTACAGAAAAGCGTTTGGATATTCCCAGGGATACCGTAATCTGCCGGGGTTGTCCGTTCATAGCATAGATATCGGAAAAATTAACGACGGCTGATTTGTAGCCCAAGTGTTTTAACGGGACATACATCAGATCGAAATGGATTCCCTCGAGAAGCAGGTCTGTCGTAACCAATACCCGGGTATTTTCTTCCGGGTAGGACAACACGGCAGCATCGTCCCCTACACCTAATACAGAACTTTTATTCTTTAATTTTATATTTTCAGTCAGATGTCTGATAAGCCCAAACTCTCCGAGCCGGGCTATTTCTGTGCGTTTGTTATTCTGCATTGTTACTTATTCAATCTTTTAATAACTTCCTGAATAATATATGCCATCTTGGGCTGAGCTATTTTAGCGGCTTCCTGCACTTCTTCATGCGTTACTTCTACGATTTTGCCGATTACACCCAGATCGGTAATAATAGAAAATGCCAGGACGTTCATTTTAGCGTGATTGGCTACTATAACTTCCGGCACGGTAGACATACCTACGGCGTCTCCTCCTATTATCCTGAAATAATTGTATTCGGCAGGTGTCTCGAAGGTAGGCCCCTGGGTACCTACGTATACGCCGTGCTGCAGTTTAATATCGTTTTCCTTGGCAACCTGCATAGCCAAAAGGCGTAATTCTTTGTCGTAAGCGTTGCTCATATCCGGGAAACGTGTCCCCAGTTCTTTGTAATTCTTTCCATGAAGTGGATGTTCGGGAAACATATTGATATGATCTTCTATCAGCATGATGTCTCCTACATCAAAACTACTGTTCATACCTCCTGCCGCATTCGATACGAAAAGGTATTTGATTCCCAATGCCTGAAATACCCTGACGGGGAAAGTTACTTCTTTCATGTTATAACCTTCGTAGTAATGGAACCTGCCCTGCATGGCTATAACATCTATGCCTCCCAGTTTTCCGAATATGAGTTTACCACTATGTCCTTCGACTGTAGAGACCGGAAAATTCGGAATCTCATTATATGGAACCTCTTTTTTATCAGTAATCGAGTTTGCCAATTCACCTAATCCCGTACCTAAGATGATGGCATATGAAGGGATCTTAGCGACTTTACCCTTTATATAGTCTGCTGTTTCAACTATTTTCTGCAACATGATTTAATATTATATGATTAAATATTTCTTTGTCTTCTTTGTTTACAAATTTAACCTGAACAGGTATATAATAGATATATTTTTTCAATTCTTCATCCAGTTTTTTCATGGATCGCAGTTTAGCCGCATCTTTTTCCGTAACCAGGATAAGCTTATTTTCTCCTTTGATAGAGTCGAACACCGATTTTATTTTCTGAATATCCGTTCTTTTGAAATTGTAATGATCCGGATAGCTGAGGGTTTCCATCCCGGACGTAAATCTTTTCACTGCTTCATGCAACGGCTTCGGGTTGGCAATACCCGTAACCACAAGCACCGATTTATTCTTAATCGCTTTCAGGGTAAAGACAGGCTCGTCATTGGCAAATACCGGGACGATATTCCCATAATCAAAATACGTAAACATGAGAGTCTGATACGGATAGGGATTTATTTCTTTGATTATTATCCTTTGCTCCAATGGGTTTATTGTTTGCGGGCACTTGGTCACAACGATCATATTAGCATATTCCGAAAAATAGACCGGTTCGCGGAGCCGGCCTGCCGGAAGAAGCTTATCGTAACTCATCAACCGGTTATAATCGGTCAGCAGCATAGAATAAGAAGGTTTTACATACCTATGCTGAAAAGCGTCGTCCAGCAGTATTAAATCGGGCCTCTTATCGGCGGGAAGTGCCAGCAGCAACTCTATTCCCCGTTGGCGTTTACTGTCGACAGCTATGGTTATCTGCGGAAATTTAAGTTTTATCTGATAAGGTTCATCCCCTATTTGAGAAACGGTAGAGTCGGTATCTGCCAGTATGAATCCTTTCGTTTTACGTTTGTATCCCCGGCTCAGCACTGCAACATTATAATCCGTTTTCAACAAATGGATCAGGTATTCTATATGCGGAGTTTTCCCGGTGCCGCCCACCGTTATATTCCCGACGCTTATTACCGGAATATCATATTTCTTTTGCTTTAAGAGGCCCCAGTCAAAAAATTTATTGCGTATGAAGATAACAATTCCGTACAGCCATGATACAGGCAGCAGCCATTTATTTATATGTACAGAATTGTTGTTAGGCATTCTGATGCTAAACTTATTTTACTTCAAGCTCGTAAGGAATACGCGCTTGTATAAAGTCCTGTTGTTTA
>DQAM01000300.1:11871-12754 GCA_003523545.1 Dysgonomonas sp. | reverse complement strand
TGGAAGAAGTAGGGCATGACACGTACCATCATACTATGTTCGAGATGCTCGGCAACTGGTCTTTCGGCGATTATTTTAAGAAAGAAGCTATCGAATGGGCATGGGAATATCTTACCGGAGTGTTAAAGCTCGAGAAAGACCGTTTATATGTAACCGTTTTCGAAGGAAGTCCCGAAGAAGGTTTATTGCGAGACGATGAAGCCGCTGAATTCTGGATGAAATATCTTCCGGAGGACAGGATTATCAATGGCAATAAAAAGGATAATTTCTGGGAAATGGGAGAAACAGGGCCCTGTGGTCCCTGCTCGGAAATACATATGGATTTGCGTCCGGATGAAGAACGTAAAAAAGTGGACGGTTTGATACTTGTCAACCGCAGCCATCCGCAGGTTATCGAGATATGGAACCTCGTGTTTATGCAATATAACCGCAAAGCTGATAAATCACTGGAGCCGCTCCCTGCTAAAGTTATAGATACGGGAATGGGTTTTGAGCGCTTATGTATGGCTGTTCAGGGTAAGTTATCTAATTATGATACGGATGTTTTCCAACCGATTATCAAAAAAATCGGAGAACTGACAAATAGTGACTACGGTAAAGACGAGAAAAAGGACATTGCTATGCGTGTTATCGCCGATCACATCCGTACAATTGCTTTCTCTATAACAGACGGACAGCTTCCTTCTAATGCTAAAGCCGGTTATGTGATCCGCCGTATTCTCCGCCGCGCGGTACGTTACGGATATACTTTCCTCGGACAACACCACCCTTTCATGTACAAGCTTATACCTACTTTGATAGAAACAATGGGCGAAGCATATCCTGAATTGGAACAACAGCAGACCCTTATAGGTAAAGTAATGAAGGAAGAGGAAGAATCCTT
>DQAM01000300.1:8999-11815 GCA_003523545.1 Dysgonomonas sp. | reverse complement strand
ATAAAGCTGCTGGATAAACAAATTGCAGATACAAGGGCTAAAGGAAATAAGATATTGAACGGTGTAGATGCCTTTACATTGTACGATACTTACGGATTTCCTTTGGATTTGACTGAACTTATCCTTAAGGAAAATGACATGACTGTGGACGAAGAGGGATTTAAGACTGAAATGCAGAAGCAAAAAGACCGTGCCCGCAATGCGGCTGCAGTCGAAACCGGAGACTGGGTTACAGTCCGTGACGGAGAAGCCCAATTCGTGGGTTATGATCTGGTAGAAAGTGAAACCCGTATATTGAGATACCGTAAAGTAAAACAAAAAAATAAAGAATATTATCAGATCGTGCTCGAAGTATCGCCTTTCTATGCTGAAATGGGAGGACAGGTAGGAGACAGCGGATGGCTAAAAGACGGTGATGAAAAAATCGAGATATTCGATACGAAACGCGAGAATAACCTGGCGGTTCATCTGACTAATAAATTGCCTTCTGACATTACAGCAGTTTTTACTGCTAAAATCAACACTAAAAACCGAACGGCTACCGAGAGCAACCATACGGCTACCCACTTACTCCACGAGGCGCTCAGGGAAGTACTGGGTCGGCATGTTGAGCAAAAGGGGTCTTATGTATCTCCACAAGTGCTGCGTTTCGATTTTTCTCATTTCCAGAAAATGACGGATGAGGAAATCCGCAAGGTGGAAAAAATGGTGACTGCTAAAATACGTGAAAACCTTACCTTGGTGGAGAACCGCCATGTCCCGATTGCTGAGGCAAAAGCTATGGGCGCTATGGCATTGTTCGGTGAGAAGTATGGAGATGATGTGCGTGTAGTCCGCTTTGGGAATTCTATCGAGTTGTGCGGTGGAACACATATTTCGTCGACAGGACGTATAGGCTCTTTCCGTATTATCAATGAAAGTTCGATTGCGGCAGGTATACGCCGTGTCGAGGCTATTACGGCTGAGGCTTGCGAAGAATATTTTTATACCCAGCAGGATATACTTCAGGAAATGAAAGTTATCTTTAATAATGCCCCTAATCTGGTTCAGACTATCCGTAAGTTTATCGAGGAGAATGCTGAAATGAAAAAACAGGTGGAAGAATACATAAAGGAAAAGACGGTACAGATAAAAGAAAGAGTTATCTCTCAAAAACAGGATATTAATGGAATTTCGTTGTATACTTTGCGGGGGCATTTTCCGCCCGATATGGTAAAAGATATTGCCTTCCAGATAAAGGGACAATTTACCGATCATTCTGCCTTTATCGGTGCTACTGACGTTGAGGGCAAGCCAACTTTGACTCTGATGTTATCCGATGATCTTGTTTCGCAGGGATTGAATGCTTCCCTGATAGTAAGAGAAGCAGCCAAACATATTCAAGGGGGCGGGGGCGGACAGCCTCATTTTGCCACTGCAGGTGGAAAGAATGCGGATGGCCTTGCTAAATCTATGGAGGAAATTGTAACAAAATTAAAATAGTTTGTATTATCTACTCTTTATATTTTACATTTAGTATAAAAAGAAAAATCTGAAAGGATGAATAAGAGTCTTTAGATAATTTAAAATCATATAAATCTTAAAATATGTAATAAGTGAAGCAGGAACTAATCGGTTCTTGCTTTTCTTTTTGTTTTTCTGCTATATTTGTTTTTTCACGATTAAAGTTGAATATATGAGAAAAGTTTTGTTTTTAGTATTCATATTATTCTGTGGAAATACATTTCTTTTTGGACAGGATGGAGGCTTTTATTCAAAACTCTCTGATGCGGCAATGGGGATCGTAAATAACAGGATCAAATATGATCCGAAATATTACAACATTCCTTATCCAAACGGAGATGTGCCTGCCGACAGGGGTGTCTGCACCGATGTTGTGATAAGGGCTTACCGTAAATTAGAGGTTGATCTGCAAAAAGAGGTGCATCTGGATATGAAGTCCAGTTTTAATCTTTATCCTAGCAAGAAAAATTGGGGATTAACACGTCCTGATACGAATATAGATCACCGCCGTGTTCCCAACTTGCAGGTTTTCTTTTCGAGGAAAGGGACAGTTCTTCCTATCACGGATGATCCGGACGACTATTCAGCCGGGGATATTATCACTTGGAAATTAAGTAATGGATTGGATCATATAGGGGTTGTGGTGAGCCCTAAAACCAGAGATGGAAAAAGAAGGCTGGTTGTACATAATATCGGGCGGGGCCAGGTAATGGAAGATATCCTTTTCTCGTGGAAAATAACCGGACATTACCGGTATAAAAAATAGATGTTAGGAATGAAATATGCTGTAAACCTTAATACGGTATTGCCTGTTAGAGCTGAACCCAGAGAGAGTTCCGAAATGGTCACCCAGCTTTTATTTGGAGAGTTCTGCCGAATTTTGGGCGAGGAGAATGGTTTTTGCCTGGTAGAAAACTATCTCGATGGATACAAAGGATGGGCGGATAAAAAGATGCTCCATGAGGTAGAAGACAACATTTTTCATGAATTTGTTGGAAAACCCTCTTATAGAACCAAGTCCGCGATCACTGAGGCGGTATGCCTGGACGATGACATGGTTTATCGATTATCAGCCGGAAGTTTATTACCGTTTTATAAACCTGATGTGAGCACCTTTGGAATAGCTGACAGATCATTCCGTATTTCACCCGGTTTTGCCAAACATATTAACCAGCTATCCAAGCATGACATAATCGAAAATGCAAGGATGTTTTTAAATACTCCCTACTTATGGGGCGGTAAAAATATTTTTGGAATAGACTGTTCCGGCTTTGTGCAGGTTGTGTATTCGCTTAGCGGTTATTTTCTGCCGC
>DQAM01000300.1:1821-8870 GCA_003523545.1 Dysgonomonas sp. | reverse complement strand
GAAAAAGAAGGGAAAAGGATTTCCGGCTTACCGGAAACAATATCTGCAGACCTGATGTTTTTTGAAAAGAGCGGAAAAATTGCACATGTCGGGATTTACTTAGGAAACAACCGGATAATACACTCTTCGGGAAAAGTCCGTATCGATAAAGTGGATGAACATGGTATTTTTAATGAAGAGGTTTCAGGCTATACACACCGGCTTGCAAGCATAAAAAGAATCTGAGTTTTGGTAATTAAAAAAGTAGTACATTTGTTGCCGGAAACAAAGAGTAAAGATCGGGGATAAATTTAGATATAAAAATCTATGTCAATAAAAATTGTAGAAGTAAATAATAAATCGCTAAGAAAGAAGTTTGTCAAATTTCCAATAGAATTATATAAAGATAATCCATATTTTGTCCCGCCGCTTGTACTTGACGAAATGGATACCTTGAATCCGGATAAGAACCCTGCATTTGATTTCTGTGAACAGCAGCTTTTCCTGGCATTTAGGGATAATGATGTTGTAGGGCGTATAGCTGCTATAATTAACCATAGGTCGAACGAAGTATGGAATCAAAAGTGCGCCCGTTTCGGGTTTATAGACTTTATCGATGATAATGAGGTGGTAGATGCCCTGTTTTCCGCTGCTGAAAGATGGGCTAAAAGCAAAGGCATGGATACTATCCATGGCCCTATGGGATTCACCGATCTGGATAAAGAAGGGCTTTTAATATATGGATATGACCGCATCGCGACCATGTCCACTATATATAATTTTCCGTATTATGTGGACCAGATCGAGCGCATAGGTTTCGAAAAGGATGTCGACTGGCACGAATATTATATTCCTGTGCCGGAAGCCGTACCTGAGAGACATCAGAGGATATCGCAGATTGTATCTCAGAAATATGGATTGAAAATACTGAAATTCAAGAGCTTTAAACAGATTACCCCCTATGTGGATAAACTTTTTAATTTATTAAATAGAGCATACGCGCCCCTGTATGGATTTGTACCTCTTACTAAAAAGCAGATAGATCATTACGTTAAGATGTACGTTCCGCTTCTCCGGTGGGATGTAGTGTCTATCATAGTACAAGAAGATACCGATGAAGTTGTCGGGTTTGGTATAGGTATACCGAGTCTCGCATTGGCATTACAGAAGTCGAGAGGTAAATTATTCCCCACCGGATGGTATCACCTTATAAAAGCCTTGAAAGGAAAAAATAATAAAGTACTGGATTTATTGCTGATGGGAGTATCACCCGATTATCAGGGGAAAGGGGTTAATGCTCTTATATTTAATGATTTTATACCTTCTGCCCATAAGAGCGGTTTCCGTTTTGCAGAAACCAATCCGGAGTTGGAAATGAATAATAAGATTTCGGCCCAATGGGATGGTTTTAATGCGGAACATCATAAAACGAGAAGGGCATACAGAAAAAAACTATAATCTGGTCGCTTTTATAAGCTTTGTATAAGGTATGCGGTTTGACGAAAGTATGGTAATTTCTTTTGCGATAGTATTTTCCGTGTTGTTTATATGGATTCTTTACCGGCTTAAACGACAAAAAAGAATACGGGCAGAAGTAACTGCATTTATCAAAGAAAAGCTCCCGGATTATGCGATACTTCATTCTGATGGGATAGGTATTACGATCGACCGTGAGTATGTTCCGGACCAGAACCGGATAAAGGCACATTACACAGAAGAGGTTTTAGCTGTCGAAGAAGGATCACACAAGGTACAGTGTTATTTTTATTATAGCAGACCCGGTTCCCGCTATGGTGTATATCCTTCCTATTACATAAATGTCGACCTCTGGTTTGAGAAAGGAAAAGAATACAAACTCAGAACGTCTGCCTCATGTAGGGATAAAAAAAGTACATATAAAATCAACCACATTATCACTCTTAAAACTACTCCTGTATTAGGTCTAGATGTGCTGTTTGAAGAGAAAATACATACTTGATTTTTTCCTGAAAATATACTATCTTTGTATACATTCGAATTATTTTTTACCCGTAAACAATTTATGGAAGATTTAGAGATGAATTTGCCGGATGGCAACTATTCAGACGATGATATAAGAACCCTGGACTGGCAGGAGCATATCCGCCGGCGTCCGGGTATGTATATCGGTAAACTGGGGGACGGTTCTTCTGCCGATGATGGTATATATGTACTATTAAAAGAAGTATTGGACAATTCCATCGATGAATACATGATGGGATTCGGTAAGGCTGTAGAGGTGTCGATAAATGAGGGAGCTGTGCGTGTACGCGACCATGGCCGTGGTGTGCCTTTAGGTAAAGTGAAAGACGTCTCCTCAAAAATGAATACAGGGGCAAAATACGATTCTAAAGCGTTCAAAAAATCGGTAGGTCTCAATGGGGTAGGGATTAAGGCTGTGAATGCCCTTTCAAGTTATTTTAAGATTCAGGCCTTCCGCGAAGGGGAGACTACTTCTGTCGAATACAGTAAGGCTATCGTTACAAACGAATCCAAAAAAGAAAAAACGACAGAGGCTAATGGTACTTTAATCGAGTTTATTCCTGACAATACCATATTTACAGATTACCAGTACAGGGACGAATATGTCGAAAGCCTGTTAAAAAATTATGTTTTCCTGAATACAGGTTTGACGATACATTACAATGGGAAAAAATTCTTTTCCAAAAACGGTCTGGTCGATCTGTTGAATGAAAACATGACATCCGATCCTTTGTATCCGATCATACATTTGAAAGATGAAGATATAGAGGTTGTAATTACGCATACTAACCAATACGGCGAGGAATATTATTCGTTCGTGAACGGACAGCATACAACCCAGGGAGGTACACATCAGTCCGCATTCAGGGAAACCGTTTCGCGCGTTATAAAAGAATATTACAATAAGAACTTCGATTATGCAGATATCCGCAGCGGGATAGTCGCTGCTATAAGCATAAAAGTAGAAGAGCCTGTTTTTGAGTCTCAGACCAAGACAAAGCTAGGCTCAAAAGATATGGGGCCGGGAGGACCTTCTGTACAGAAATTTATAGGAGACTTTATAAAAAAGGAATTGGATAATTATCTCCACAAAGATGCCGAAACTTCCGAAAATCTTTTAAAGAAGATCCTCGAATCTGAAAAAGAGCGTAAAGCCATTGCTGGTGTCACTAAATTAGCCCGCGAAAGGGCTAAGAAGGCTAACCTTCATAATAAAAAACTTAGGGACTGCCGTATTCATTATAATGATGCTAAAGGTGATAATCTCGATGATACGTGTATTTTCATAACGGAAGGGGATTCTGCGAGCGGTTCTATTACAAAAAGCCGTAATCCTAATCTTCAGGCTGTATTCAGTCTGAGAGGTAAGCCCCTGAACAGTTATGGGTTGACGAAGAAAATCGTTTATGAAAATGAGGAATTTAACCTTCTTCAGGCGGCTTTGAACATCGAAGACGGATTGGATGGGCTACGTTACAATAAAGTCATTATAGCGACAGATGCAGATACAGACGGTATGCATATCCGCTTGTTGCTGCTGACATTCTTTCTCCAGTTTTTTCCAGATCTTATTAAAAAGAATCACGTATATATTTTGCAAACACCTCTATTCCGTGTGCGTAATAAGAAAGAAACGATTTATTGTTATACGGAAGAAGAACGTATCGAAGCGATTAAGAAATTATCTCCTAATCCCGAGATTACGCGTTTTAAAGGTTTGGGAGAGATTTCTCCCGATGAGTTCCGTAATTTTATCGGCAAGGATATGCGTCTGGATAAAGTAACTATGAAAAAGGAAGACCTGGTAAAAGAGATGCTTAACTTTTACATGGGAAAGAATACTCCCGAGCGTCAGGTCTTTATCATCGATAATCTGATTCCGGTAGAAGATTAAGCTATATCATCGATAATCTGATTCCGGTAGAAGATTAAGCTATACTATATATGATATGTAAAAGATCGTTTCAGTGAAACGATCTTTTTTATTTGATGAATAACCAAAATTTAGTTGTATGCATTATGGGCTTATTGAATACTCCCAGTTACAACAGTTTCCGTGCGCTCCATGATTTCCTGAAATTTTAACCCTTTTGTAGAAAATGGTGTGTGTATGGTGAAGATTAGTTTATTTCCCAATCCCAATGGAAAAGCTCCCCACTTGGTCATTTTCCACGAATTGTTAATAGTAACAGGTACTATATAAGCCGAAGGTGAATACTTGCAAAGTATTTTCAAACCGTTTTCCTGAAATTTTTTAGGTTTTCCCGTTCTGCTTCTCGTCCCTTCGGGAAATATCACAACAGAACGCTTGTTTTTCTCGATGTATTCCGCTACTTTTTTAATTGCTGATAAAGATTGTTTAGCATCTTTCCGGTCGATCACGACAGACCCTCCATGATTGAGGTTGTAAGATATGCTTGGAATCCCTTTCGCAAGCTCTATTTTACTTATAAACTTCGGATGGACTTTTCTCATAAACCAGATAATAGCAGGTATATCGTAGAGGCTTTGGTGATTGGCAACGATAATCAGGGGGATGCCCGTTGGAAGGCTTTCCAGATTCTCTATCTTGTATCGGGTACCTAGTATATATGTGCTTATAACCAGGAAGAAGTCAAGCATATCGACGCTTTTTTTATGCGCCTCATAACCGAAAAGATTAAAACAGACCCATTGAATCGGATGAAAAATAATGAGAATAAGACCAAAGACTAGATAATATATAATGGATAGAGGATATGATAGTATTTTTTCCATTTTAATCGGATTCTGTGAATATATTTTAATTAGATATTATTATGATTATATATTTGTCAGATAATCAGGTTTTTAATGAAAAGGTGCATTTTTAGGATAAATAATTTGCCGTAAAGATAAGAAGTTTCAGCTAAAATAGTTAAGTTTGTAACTAATTAGTGAGATAATTTAGTCATATTTCTTTACTGAAAGTTTTATAAGGTAGTTATTCTTCTTGTTTTCCAGAGGGTAAAATCATCAAGGATCGTTCATCCGGATTAAATTTCTGATTTTTATAGTGCAATCTCAAATAAGATAGCTTTAACACATATGGTTAAAGTGCCTCTTTGCAGGTAATAATGCCAAAGAGAAATATAGGCAGACGTTTTTATACATATATACATTTTTACATATGAAATCATTTTTTTTAGGAGATTTAGAAATTAAACTGCCCATTATCCAGGGAGGTATGGGAGTTGGTGTTTCTTTATCAGGCTTGGCATCTGCGGTTGCCAATGAAGGAGGAGTAGGAGTAATATCCTGTGCTGGATTGGGACTGATTTATCACAAATCGCCCGGAGACTATTTGAGCAAATGTATTTACGGACTAAAAGAAGAATTACGTAAGGCAAAAGAAAAAACCAGAGGAGTTATCGGGGTCAATATAATGGTTGCTTTGACCAACTATGCAGATATGGTGAGAACATCTATTGCTGAAAAAGTAGATGTTATCTTTGCAGGAGCAGGCCTGCCATTCGATTTACCGTCATATCTTACGCAGGAAAGTGAGACCAAGCTTGTTCCTATAGTTTCTTCTTCACGTGCAGCTAAGATAATTTGTGAGAAATGGAAAAATAACTATAATTACCTTCCTGATGCTATCGTAATTGAAGGGCCGAAGGCCGGGGGGCATTTAGGATTCAAGGTAGACCAGTTGAATGATGAAAATTATTCTCTTGAACAGATTGTTCCGGAGGTACTCGAAATAACATCTAATTATAAATCAGAAAAGAGAATACCCGTGATTGTAGCCGGAGGTATTACAACAGGCGAGGATATACGCCATTTTATGGATATGGGCGTTGCGGGTGTACAGATGGGAACCATATTTGTAACTACCGAAGAGTGTGATGCATCCTCAGAATTCAAGAAAGTGTTTGTGGATGCCCGCAAAGAGGATCTGCGCATTATCCAGAGCCCGGTTGGAATGCCGGGAAGGGCTATTGACGGAGAGTTTATAAAGAGTGTGGCGGAAGGAAAAGAAAAACCCAAATCTTGTCCGTTTCACTGTATCAAAACATGTAATTACGAGAAAAGCCCTTATTGTATAGTTCAGGCTCTTTATCAGGCTGCGAAAGGAAATCTGAAAAAAGGATATGCTTTTTCGGGTATGAATGTGCATCTTACTCAAAAGATATCGAGTGTGAGAGAAGTGATAGCTAACCTGAAAGCTGAGTTTGGTAAAACTATGTCCTGATATATTTAATCTAGATATATAATACGAAAAGACCGGTTCTAATTTAGAACCGGTCTTTTTGTATCTTATTAAGTGTGTTTATTATTCAACAGGAATGTCTTTATTTACATTTTTAGACCCTATCAAAGCATAATAAAGTAAGAATGCCAATGCGATAACGATTACCCAGTAACTTGACAGATAGCTTACAGAGTCGGCTACTGCACCCTGGATAAGAGGAAGAATACCTCCACCGCAAACCATCACCATGAAGATACCCGAAGCTGCTTCTGTGTATTTTCCAAGACCTTCGACAGCCAGGTTGAAAATACCACCCCACATGATGGAAGTACAAAGACCGCAAAGAACAAGAAACATAACACTAATAGGTACCTGAGCCATACCGAATGAAATATCAGACTGGAATACAGGCATGCTTACAGTAGAATCTACCGGGCTGAAAATTGCCAGAAGTATGAATACAAGTCCAAGGCCTGAGGCAAATGTCAACATAGACTTACTTGATACTTTAGCACCTACAGATGCACCGACAAGACGTCCGATTAACATAAGGAACCAATATGTTCCGACTACTGTTCCGGCTACTGTAGTATCGATTCCGGCTCCACCTTCTCCTGTAGATGAAGTCATGAAAAGATTGGCAATATTAGGAATACCTACTTCTACACCTACATAAAGGAAGATAGCAACTGCTCCTAATATAAAGTGGCGGAAAGATAAAGCGCTGTGGTCGTTTTTAACAGTCGAATCTTTCTGAATCAGGTTCGGTTCAGGAATGCTTACCAATGAAAGAACAATGAAAGCCAATGCAAAAATACCCATCGCAATAAATAGGGCCGGGTTTGCATCTTTGATA
>DQAM01000300.1:0-1755 GCA_003523545.1 Dysgonomonas sp. | reverse complement strand
GTTGATAGTAGCTTGTGCAGCGTTACCCATCAGATAGCCCACCAATACAGGAACGATAGTTGCATTCAAAGAGTTGAAAGAACCACCGATCTGGATCAACTGGTTGCCTTTGTTACCGCCGCCGCCCAGACGGTTCAACATAGGATTAACAACTGTATTCAACATACACATCGAGAAACCTGCAACAAATGCTCCTGCCAGATAAATGGCGAAGCTTTCGGCCTGGCCTGAAAGATATTGTATACCTACTCCGCAGAATCCGACTGCAATAGCCAGAAGCGCTGTTTTTTTATAACCTATCCTTTGAAGTAAAAGACCGGCCGGGATACCCATGAAAGCATAGGCGATAAAATTTGCCGCATTCCCCAGCTGCGACATGAAATTGGATGTTTCGAATTGGTTTTTTACGATAATCCCCATTGGGTTTTGCAAACCCGTAACGAAAGAGATCATACCGAAAAGAAAAATCATCATTACAATAGGTAATGCATAATTTTTTTGCTGATTAGTAGATGCCATAATGTTTTTTTAGATTTAACTGATTATTATTTATTAGTTTAAGATTTTAGTTCTGAACTGAAAATTTGAATATGGTTTTACTTTCGAATTTTTCACCCGGGCGTAATATAATCGACGGATAATCGGGATTGTGGATGCTGTCGGGGTAATGCTGTGTTTCGAAGCAAACAGCACTTTGAGCCGGGTAACGCTGTCCGTTTTTACCCTCGAAATTTCCTGTCATCCAGTTTCCGGTATAAAGCTGTACTCCAGGCTGGTCTGTGAAAACTTCCATCTGTATCCCGGTTTTCGGGGAAAAGCATTTCACCGCAAAATCAAAAGCGTTCTCTTTTTTGTCCAATACGTAGGTATGGTCATATCCGCGTGCCCATATCAGTTGTTCGAATTCTTCTCCTATTCGTGAACCAATCGGCTGGGGAGAGGTAAAATCCATCGGAGTGTCTTTTACCGTTGCAGGTGCTCCGTAAGGGATTGCCGTTTCGTCGGTAGGCAGGTAATTCTCCGCTTTTATGGTAAGTATATGGTCGGCTACGGAAGCATCGCCGGCACCCGATAAATTGAAATAGGAATGGTTGGTTAAATTTATCAGGGTTGCTTTATCAGTTGTAGCTTCGTATTCTATTTTGACCCAGTTATTATCTGTAAGAGTATAAGTAACGATAACAGTAAGATTACCGGGGAAACCTTCTTCGCCATCTACCGAAAGATACTTCAATCTTAATGTATCTTTGCCTATCTGGCGGGCATCCCAAACTACGGCGTTGAATCCTTTGATTCCTCCATGAAGGCTGTTGGGCCCGTTGTTTATTGCCAGAGTGTAATCCACCTCATCCAGTGTGAACTCACCTTTTGCTATACGGTTGGCAGTACGTCCGCAGACTGCTCCGAAATAGGGTTCTTCGGATTCCAGATATTCGTCTATCGAATTGTGGCCCGTTACTACATCCACAAGGTTTCCGTCTTTATCGGGTACCATAAGCGATACTATACGCGCACCATAATTAGAGATTGTAAGTTCAGCTCCGTTTTTATTTGTTAGGATAAATAAGGAAGCTTCTTTTCCGTCGATATTTTTCTCGAAACTGCTTATTTGTAATCCGGATTTAGTTTCTTGGGTATTATCACTCATGCTTTTTGATATTAAATTGTATGTTTTCGGTTATGACAATGCACATAATTAAAATAGTGTCCGGGACAGATAACATCCGTAAACACTATTTCAAATTCTTTATCATG
>DQAM01000437.1 GCA_003523545.1 Dysgonomonas sp. | reverse complement strand
TGTTAGAACCGTTTACATTGGAAAAAGATGTGGCGTAATTTTCTCCGCTCTTTTTTCCATGCGATACATGGGAAACAAATAGCAGTTTTTTCCGGTTCATGTCCAGAACATACAACCGTTCTTTGGTAGAAGGCTTGGAGAAATCGACTACTGTCAGTATATCCTTTTTTCTATCCTTGATTTTGCTGTATCCCTCGTATGCCTGCTCAAATGCCTGATAATTGATGATCCCTTCCAGGTCCATTTCTACAAATGCCTGCTGGCAGGAAGACATAACTACATTGTCAGGATTATCTTTTGGCTTATCAGTAGAAGGATATTGGCTTACTGAAATAAAAAAGAAGAAAAAAACCGGTAATAAATATTTTAGAAACCTCTGCATAACGTAAATACGAGATGCAAATATAAACTATTTTTCAGTCTATTACAAATAAAACAGCCTCTTCGGGTGTAATCCAGTCATAAATAAATTTGGCGTGCGAAGATGCATTCCTCACACACATGTGCGAACGGGGTGTTGTGCCCAGCGAATAACTGTATTCTATAATCTCGGTTGCGGGTACATTAGTAGGTACTCCGTGTATATATCCTCCGTTGCTGAAACGGCTTGCCCAGGGCGCAAAACCGCCTAAAGCCGTAGAACCGTCTTTCAGGAACAGCATTTTCGCTTTTTTCTCCTGAATCACAAACATTCCCAGAGGTGTTTCCTGTGCATAGGGCGGGCGGTGTACTCCGGTAGTCGCGGGATTCATACTTCTCAACTTCCATACGGAGCTATCCTTTTCGAACGTGGCAATATTCTGGTTTGTCACATCTACAAATATGGCCTTGTTAAAAACTACCGAATCGTGAATATGCTTTACATACCGCTGTGGAATAAGCCATTCCCCATTTCGTTCCATGGCTTCCACCTTCTTGAAACTGCCCTCATCCCCCAGGTATTTGACCAGCCATCCATCCCTGCCGTATATTATTGCCTGGGTAGAATCCGAAAGTTCGTACATAGGTACGGACTGATAACGCTCTACATCCAGCGAATCCGCTATGCGGGTATAGCTGTTGCGGTGATAATTCCTTACCAGAGGAGCCTCCCTGTTTTTGTTTTTATAATTTTGAAGAATTGCCCACGAAACAGGTTCTCTCTGTATATTCTCGAGAAGTGCAAGTTTTTCTTTCATTTTATCCAGTTGGAATTCACGCGTAGTATCCTTGTAAGGATATACATCCCCTACCAGATATTTTGTATACTGCAATTCCCGTTTTATCACAATATCGTTGGCCGATATAGTATCCGGAACCTGAGGCTCTTCTACCTCAGTCGAATCATTCACTACATCCCCGGGAACAATAGTTGTACTCTGCTTTTGTTCACACGAAGCAAAGACAAATACACATGAAATAAAAACTGCAAAAATAATTTTCTTCATCGCTTATTGTAACAGACGAACTTAGATAAAGTTCTGTACCCCCTCTATTCAAATTTCGACAAATATATAAAAAAAGTTTAAAATATAATGCGTTGTGTTAATCTTAGATTCAATACAACTGATAAATACAGAAAAAGGCTAGTGAAAAAACTTTCACTAACCTCTTCTATTCTTAATATGCTTAAATTATGCCTTACCGGCAAATCATCAATACTCGTCTTCGTTGAAGAAGAAATCTTCTTTGCTTGGATAATCGGGCCAGATATCTTCTATCGTATCGAATATCTCACCTTCGTCCTCCAGTTCCTGCAAATTCTCGATAACCTCCAAAGGAGCGCCTGAGCGTTGAGCATAGTCGATGAGCTCGTCCTTAGTTGCAGGCCAGGGCGCGTCTTCCAGTTTTGATGCTAATTCTAGTGTCCAATACATAGCTATAATTATGTTGTTTTTATTAATACTCTTAATTTTTCGGCAAAAATAATCTAATATTCTTTATTTGCAAGTAGTATCCCAAAATATTTCACTCCCTTTTTTGTTACTTTCACATCTGGCAAGCAAAAAGAAGTAATCTGAGAGACGATTTACAAATTTTAATATATTATCTTCCACCGGATATTCGTCTTTTACCCGGTAGATACACCTTTCGGCACGGCGGGCTACCGTACGGCAAATATGTGCTCTTGAAGCCGATTCACTCCCGCCCGGAAGTACAAATTGCTTCAATTGCGGTAATTCGCTATCGAGCCTGTCCATCTCTTTCTCGATAAGTTCTATATTTTCATCGGTTATTATACTGGCCGACTTGGGCGGTACGGCTTCCGTCTCGGTTGCCAGATAGGAACCGACCGTAAAGAGTTTGTGCTGGATAAAAGATAAAATTTTCAGTGCATTTTCATCATCTATCTCACAAACCAGGAAACCTACGAATGAGTTTAATTCGTCGATTGTGCCGTAAGCTTCGAGCCTCACGTGCGATTTGGGAACACGTGTACCTCCAACCAGAGCCGTAGTCCCTTTATCTCCTGTACGTGTATAAACCAAACTTTTTTTCATATTAAGGTTTTTAGTTTTAAAAACTCAACTTATAATTCCGTTTGAAAAATCTTTTATCGAAAAACAATATTCCCACATGGAACAAATCCATGGAAATAATGACTTCATCCCGCCGGATAAGTTTTTTCCATAACATTTGTTGTTTACGCTTTGTTCGTATACCGTCTATAAAAATGAAAGAATCCTCATTTACATTCGAAAACAGATAATCGATAAGTTTATCTGAATCAACCGTATAATTCCGGAGATTCAAAAAAATACAATCCGGGAAAAAGTCTAAGTCGGGGAATTCTTCCGATGTAAGAATTATATCTCTGCTCCAGCCTTTATAAAGCCTTTCAGCTTCTTTCCTTTCACCGGCGTCTGTTTCCACGCTCACACATCTCGAATATCTTGAAGCAGATGTAATATATAGAGTATTCAATCCACTGCCGGCACCCAATTCAAGTATATTTTTTGCATGGAAATAAGCGGTAGTCCTAAATGAAAGAGTGTTGACCCTGTCTTCCGTATTCTCCGGACAATGATTTTCACGCAAATACTGTGCAATATCCACGTAAGCATAGTAAGGCATTTTCTCCTCTATTACCCGGTTGATGAAATTGAAGACAAAAGGAGAATGAATTCCATGCCCCCGGTGATGCCGTATTTTGTACAACACCCTGGTTACTGGCTTAGATAATTGGTAAATTCTCGACATAAATCAAACAGCTTGTCCGGATTTGTCACAAAAATAAAATGATAATATGAAAAGCAACTATAAATTACCTTTTTTTATTCCGAATGTACTGTGTGCAAATTTCATTCCAATGTATAATTTTCTTATCTTTGATTATTGTAAAATAACGAAACCAGTACGATGAAACATTTTAAAATAAGTTTTATACTCTTGTTTTGTTTTTGTCTGAGTATACAAGCTCAGACCGGCAATACTCTTACCCAGGCAAGAACCGATTACCGGAATAAAGAATATGCAAAGGCTCTCCCCGTTTTTGAGCGGGAACTGGCAAACAAGCCCAACGATGCTTCTCTAAACTTATGGTACGGGGTCAGTCTGGTAGAAACCGGAGGCGACCTGCGTAAAGCTGAACAATCACTACTGATAGCATCCCAGAAAAAATTACAGGATTCATACCTTTATCTGGGTGATATATACGTGGACGAATACAGGGTAAGCGAAGCCCGCCAGTTTTACGATTTGTATGCTAAAGCCCGTCCGCGGGAAAAGGAAACGACTTTGGGAGAAAGGTATAAGAAATTAGACCGGATGCAGGTGCTTATCTCCCGTACGGAAGACATACAGATTATAGACAGCTTAGTAGTTGACAAATCACAATTCCTTTCGGCATACAAGCTTACTCCGGATGCAGGCAGTCTGTCCGATGCATCCGCCATGTTCGATTGGTCGAGCCCCGGCGAGTCGGTTATATATACCAACGGAATGGGCTCCAAAATTTACTTCGGACAACCTGTCGAGAAAAGATATACACTTTCTACTATGGATAAGCTGTTGACAGGGTTCGGAAACGAAAAACCCATGGATGCCGGTAATTTCGGATTATCGGGCGACATCAATTATCCGTTTGTATTAATGGACGGGGTCACTGTTTATTTTGCCGGTAAAGATGAAAACGGAATGGGAGGATATGATATTTATGTAACCCGTTACAACCTGAGTAACGACAGTTACCTGAATCCGGAAATACTGAATATGCCGTTTAACTCCCCGGCCAATGATTATATGATGGTAGTGGACGAAAACAAAGGTGTCGGATGGTTTGCAACCGACCGTTTCCAGCCCGAAGGTAAGGTCTGTATATATACTTTTATCCCCAATGAGGTGGTTACTCTGGTAGATACGGATGACGACCGGTACAAAGAAGGAAGGGCACGCATTACTTCGATAAAAGAGAGCTGGAAAAAAGGCGTGAACTATGCCAACCTAATATCTACTGCCAAAAGAGAGACGGAAAAGAAACAGGAGGAAAGAGTAGACTTCACATTTATAGTGGATGACAATCATACTTATCATAAATACAGCGACTTCAAAAACGCAACCGCACGGAATCTTTATTTCGACCTGGTAAAGAAGAAAAAGGAACTGGATACGCTGGAAGAAGACCTGGAAAGGATGAGAACCCAATACGCAGATGCTTCTATAAACGTACGTGAAAACCTTTCCCCACAGATAATGGATTCGGAAAATGTACAATCTCTTCTTTATAAAGAAATTCTGGATATGGAAAAGAACATACGGAATGAAGAGATCGGTTCATTAAATAGATAAAAACAGAATACTGAATGACACTTGAAATAATAATTATAATCGCTCTCATACTAATCGGCGTAGCACTGATGATGGCTGAGATTTTCCTGTTGCCCGGCATCACCATTGCCGGAATTGCGGGGGGACTGCTCATGATTGCCAGTGTGGTATACGCTTTTTATAACATTGGCGATACGGCAGGCTTCATCACCATAGGAGTTAACATCGTACTTACAGCCGGGGCTTTCCTATTCCTGATAAAGTCCAAATCCCTCGATCGGATATCTCTCAAAAAAGATATAGATTCGGTTGTAGAACAACCAGAACTCGAGAACTTACAGGTGGGAGACAGAGGAATTGCCATATCCCGTCTGAACCCGATAGGCAAAGCTGAATTCGGAGAAAAAATAGTCGAAGCAAAATCATTTACAGGGGAATTCATCGACTCGGAAGAAATGATAGAAATCGTAAAGGTTGGAAAGACCAATGTTTCGGTACAGCCTTACCATGATATAGACAATCAAACTAATATTAATTAATTCATAAATTAACTATGCCTGTTTTAATGATTCTTACAGCAGTCGCCATTCTGGTCTTACTGCTCATATTTTTTTACTATGTCCCGTTTTTCTTGTGGATAAATGCCATATCGGCAGGCGTACGGATATCACTTCTACAGTTGTTTCTGATGCGTCTCCGCCGTGTTCCTCCCCGCATTATAGTATATGCCATGATCGAAGCCCACAAAGCTGGGCTTAAATCGATTACGCGCGACGATCTTGAAGCACACTATCTTGCCGGTGGTCATGTCGAAAAGGTAGTGCATGCTCTGGTTTCGGCATCGAAAGCCAATATCGACCTCACATTCCAGATGGCAACCGCTATAGACCTGGCTGGACGCGATGTATTCAATGCAGTACAGATGTCCGTAAACCCGAAGGTTATAGATACGCCTCCGGTTGCCGCGGTTGCCAAGAACGGTATCCAGCTGATCGCTAAAGCCCGTGTAACGGTACGCGCCAACATCAAACAATTGGTCGGAGGTGCAGGCGAGGAAACTATCCTTGCCCGTGTAGGGGAAGGAATCGTATCTTCTATCGGTTCTTCCGAGAGCCACGAGAGGGTTCTTGAAAACCCGGACTCTATCTCAAAACTTGTTTTGCGAAAAGGTCTCGATGCAGGTACTGCCTTTGAAATTCTATCCATAGATATTGCCGACATAGATGTAGGAAAAAACATCGGGGCTGTCCTCCAGATGGACCAGGCTCAGGCAGACAAAAATATTGCACAGGCAAGAGCCGAAGAGCGCCGTGCCATGGCGATAGCTTTAGAGCAGGAAATGAAGGCCAAAGCTCAGGAGGCCCGTGCAAAGGTAATCGAAGCAGAAGCAGAAATTCCTTTGGCTATGGCAGAAGCTTTCCGCAGTGGAAATCTGGGAGTGATGGATTATTACAAAATGCAGAATATTCAGGCAGATACGGATATGCGCGAATCCATAGCACGCCCCGGAACGGGTAAAACCGATAGTAAGAAATAATATTTATTATCTTGTAATTAAATAAATTTAAAAACCGATGAAGTTCTCTTCATCGGTTTTTAATTATATATTAGTTTAAATGCTCAAAAAAACATCTCTATCCTATCTTTTTAAGAACAGCACCAAATTTTCATAATCGATTATAGCTTTTCCTTTAAGTAGTATATCTGCACCTATTACACCGTCAATCTCTTCAATTCCTACTCTTTTTAAAGCGTTATTGACATGGTCCAGATTCATCAGATGAATCTTAAAGTCATTTATATTATAATCTTGAATTTTGAAGTTATTTACTATAGATTGTCTTAGAGCCATATTACCCCCACCTACACCAACAGCTTTATTATCCGTAATAAGTGTATTAAGTTCGAATTTAGATTCTCTTTTATCATCAATTACAGTTGCTCCTGCTCCGGTATCCAAAATAAAAACCGCATCCATATTATTAATTTGTACTGTGAGATAAAGATGTCCGGTGACAAACTTTTTAAGTTGAATAGCTGTGTAATCTCTTTTTTGAA
>DQAM01000433.1:4784-7559 GCA_003523545.1 Dysgonomonas sp. | reverse complement strand
TCTAAAAATAGAAAATAACAATTATAAATTATAAGTGATGAATTATAAGTTGAAATAATATTCATAATTTATAATCAATAATTCATAACTGAAACAAATGATTTATACAGATGTACTGGTGATAGGTTCGGGTATTTCGGGCTTATCTTACGCCCTGAAAATAGCACAGCAGAAACCGGATACCAAAATCACTATTATAACCAAGGCGGACGAAGAAGAATCCAATACCAAATATGCACAAGGGGGCATGGCTGTCGTTACCGATTTCAGCAAAGACAGCTTTGAGAAACATATCGAAGATACTTTGCGGGCAGGCGACGGATTGTGTAAGCGCGAAACCGTTGAAATTGTGGTGAAAGAAGGCCCCGAACGGCTGAAAGAGATTGTAGAATGGGGAGCCAATTTCGATAAGAATAACCGCGAGACTTTCGACCTGGGACGCGAAGGCGGACACACCGAAAACCGGGTGGTACATTTTAAAGATGTAACGGGAGCAGAAATAGAGAGGGCTCTACTCAAGGCCATCGAAAAGATGGAAAACATCGAACTTCTCAACCATCATTACGTAATCGACCTTATCACGGAACACCATATCCCCAATGAGCCTTTCGATAAATACAACCTGAATTGCTACGGGGCATACGTACTGGATATAAAGACAAACCAAATCAAGAAAATGTCTGCTAAAATAACCCTTATGGCGACAGGGGGTTGCGGGCATGTATATAAAAACACCACCAATCCGATTATTGCTACCGGAGACGGAATCGGACTGGCACACAGGGCAAAGGCCCGTATCAGCAATATGGAATTTATACAGTTCCATCCGACTGCATTTTACAGCCAGCGGGCGGGACAATTATCCCTCATTTCAGAAGCAGTGAGAGGCTTTGGTGCGAAACTCCGGACTGCTTCGGGAGAACCGTTCATGCACAAATATGACGAACGCGAGGAACTGGCATCGCGTGATATAGTTGCCCGCGCCATCGACAGCGAAATGAAACTGCGGGGCGACGATTACGTTTGCCTCGACTGCCGTCACCTCGACCATCAAGAATTCCTGAAACATTTTCCCAACATATACCAGCAGTGTAAGGACGAAGGGTTCGATATGTTTACCGACCTTATCCCTGTTGTTCCCGCGAGCCATTACCTGTGCGGAGGAATAGACGTAGACCTTTACGGACAAAGTACCATCAAAAATATGTTTGCCGTAGGCGAATGTTCCAATACGGGACTTCACGGGGCAAACCGTTTAGCATCCAACTCGCTTCTCGAGGCACTTGTCTTTGCACACAGATCAGCATTGAAAACTCTGGAAAGGCTGGAAGAAGGGCGTTTTAATTATACCAACCTCAATGCAATTCCCGATTGGAACGAGGAAGGCATGAAAGTGAACGAAGAAAAGGTGCTTCTCTCCTATCTCCGCAAAGACCTGCAAAACCTGATGAGCGACCTTGTGGGAATCGTCCGGAGCAACGAACGGCTGAAAATGGCTAAAAAGAAAGAAGAAGAGATATACCGTGCCGTAAAAGAATTGTATAATATCTCGGTCTTATCTCCCGAACTTTCCGAATTACGCAACCTTGTGAGTGTGGCTTTTCTCATCATCACCCAAAGCATGGGACGTAAAGAAAACCGGGGAGCATTTTTCAATAAGGATTTGGAATAAATTGTTATGTGTATTATGGATTTGGATTATCGAGATAAAGATGAAATTATTTTCATTTTAGAAAACTACATGAAAATTCAAATTAAACCTCAGGATATACAAAACGTAAAATTATATTTTATAAAAAATTATTCCGTTAAATTAGTAAATCGTATCAAATTTTTGTGCAAGATAAAACTCTTTGCTTTATTCAATTTTTTTAATAGTGACAATATAGAATATATTGATGAACAAAATGGAGATTTAACCACTGTAGATACACTAAGATTTTATTTCTTTAATTACTCAGGGGAAAGGCATTATCTTTTATTTTCAGTTAAATACGACAAGCAGGGAGAACTAAAAAACGAGAAGGTCGAAATGTTTATATAAAAATGAAACTAATAGATGGAGAACCACCATCTATATCTCAAACCTATTCAAGATGCTGACCTTAGCATACTCAATACCTGGCTTCATAAAGAATACATTCTGAAATGGTACAACTATGCCGATGAATGGATGAACGAAGTAAGAGAACGCTATAGAGAGTACAAATTCCTGAATCATTATATGGTGTGGGCGGATGATATGCCTGTCGGGTTCTGCCAGTATTACGACTGTTATGATGCACAGGAGGAATGGTACGCCGTAGACAAACCGGGCAGGATTTTCAGCATTGATTATCTTATCGGTGAAGAATCCTTTCTTGGAAAAGGCTACGGTAAATCCATCGTCAGGAAACTTATCGATATTATCAGAGAACAAGGAGATGCCCAAGCCATCGTAGTTCAGCCCGATATCGAAAATATTCCTTCATGTAAAGCGATCGAGGCAAACGGCTTTATTTATGATGTTGAAAAGAAATATTACATTCTGGAATTTTAGAAGATAATGTTATATGAATTAGAAATCGTATAAACCCACAACCTTTAAATATCTAACCTTATGGAAGATATCTTTTTTAGTATATTCGGATATACTTTCAGAAAGCTGGGGCTTTTCAGCCGGTATATATTTTATCTTCTTATCGGCAAGAAGAAAACATTAAAACAACTGGACAGGATACAGAGAGACGCCGTAAATTTTACACAGAGAGGAATAAACACATTATTAGGGTTTGT
>DQAM01000433.1:0-4618 GCA_003523545.1 Dysgonomonas sp. | reverse complement strand
TTTGTCGAAGTTGTAATTTTTATACTATTACTGGGCTATATATTTTAGTATCTTATTCCCATTTAAATATCAACTAAAATAATCACTTCAGATACTCCTCCACTTTGCGGAAAAAATCCGAGAGATGCTTTCCGTCTACGAGTCCGTGATGTATATTAATGGCGACAGGCATTACCAATCGCCCCTCCCGCGTAACTGCTTTACCTACATTCAGCAAGGGAAAATCCGAACCGTTCTTGTGCTCCTGTGTATGGGTGACCGAAGTAAAGTATAAATCGGGAGTAGCACTCACCAGAATGACATCGTAATTATCATCATCCAGAATATTCCGGTCATACGTATAAGCATACGGGTCTTCGTCCGCATCGGCTTGCTTTATTATTTCCCGTGCCGATTCGTGGAATTTCTCAAAATCTTGGTTCCATGGGATGCGTACCGAAGTGAATTTTCCGTCTTCGCTTACCTGTATAGGAGTTATCACATCGAGCTTATCATACAGCACTACCTGCCCATCCCTTTTGATGCGGTACCTCAATTCTTCGATCTCGTTGGCTGCCCGCAGAATGGCATACAGATAAGTCAGAAAAAAAGATTTCTTATTTTGTGATGCTTTTTGTTTTGCCTCCGTACAATCTACCTCTGAAGTGATGGAGATGCAGGGATTCAGGAAATTACTAAAAAAATGGTAGTTGTCCCGCCTTTTCCACATATCGATGTCTATAATCTTTTTCATTCTGCTTTCGATGAAGGTAAATTCCAACCGTCAAAAGTATAAAAAATAATCCCTGTACTCCATCATACAGGGATTTATATTTTCATCGCACGTCGAAAATTCAACTTCCGGTCAGCCCGCTTTATTATACATAACCAGCCCCCATACGGCCAGGAAGGCATATATCAATATTACCAAAACAAGCCCGGCAACCTGTATTATCAAAAGAGCCTTCGCCCAGTTGCGCCGGTTCGGGTTAGTCTCTTTTCCCGAAAAAGCCCACAGGACGAGCATGATAAGTCCGATAACAGGAATAAACGTTATGAAAACGGATATAATCCACTCCTTGAGGCTGATAACCGGAGCTGTTTGTGTATTTTGAGTCTGCATGTTTGTTTGTGTTAGATTGTTTTGTACGGCCGATTAATTATCATCGTCCATATCGTCGTCGTAAAGATTGTTCAATTCGAAATCGATACTATCCAACTCTTTACGCCATGCATCTATTACGTCCCGGGGAGTATCTTCCGCCGCATTATTTATTCTTTCGTCTACTAGCGAGTATTCTTTTTCTAGTTCTTCACGTCTGCTCATAATATTCTTTTTTTGATGAATAATTTACCATATAACGATACGGCAATAAAATATGTTCAGTTATTTACCTCATCTATATAACCGGAATACCCATATCTATTCTGCAGGTGATGCGCTCTCCTATCAACTATCTTCTCCGCCATTTGTTATTGTAAATAGTATAAATTTATATATAACAAAATGCATTTCAATAAAATAATAACAGCCCTCGGTTTAATTGGTTTCCTATTATACGGATGCGCCGATTCTGCAAAACAAAATAATAATATCCCTCCAACCAATAATTATATTACACGACAGGCGGCTGATCCGGTCATCTACTCGAACGAAGCGGATACCATCCACATTACGCTGGTTAATGGGAAAGCCCGCCTGAAGATACATAAAGGAGAACGCAGCCATGTCAATTTCTCCTTTGATTCTCAGGACTACACAAAGCTGAATGCAAACCTTAACTCAAATGATTCCCTGGCAAACATCCGCTTTACACAAATCGGAATGCCTGACGGCAATATGGACGGGCCTTTCGACAGGGCCATAAACTACGACCTCTCCCCACCGGGAAAGTACACGCTTTTTGTGGGTGAAAACCAGATGGCAGGCGATCCCTGGGGCGGAATATTTCATCTCGACATCGAACTAAGCAGATAGCACATGAAAATCCATCTCTGCAACCATAAAAATAGGAGTATTTTATAGCAGGGGATTTCAGTTCTTTAGTTACTTTTGCGAGCTTAAAAAAAATCCGCCGTATGAATACTAAATTTAAAGGCATTATTTATGGTATTGTTGCCGCAATAAGTTACGGGACAAATCCCCTGGGCGCTCTATCACTTTACGAAGAAGGCATAAATGCCAATTCTGTTCTATTCTACCGTTTCAGCCTGGCAGCAATCATACTGGGCGGAATACTCCTCGTACAAAAGAAGTCCTTGAGCGTAACAAAAAAAGAACTGGCTATTCTGGCAGGCTTAGGCATTTTGTTCGGAATTTCCTCGCTGACCTTGTTTACCAGCTTCCATTATATGGACGCAGGGATTGCCTCCACGCTTCTCTTTGTCTACCCTGTCATGGTTGCCGTTATCATGGCTGTTTTTTTCAAAGAGAAAATATCTGCAGTTACTGCGGCATCCATTGCCCTGGCTTTGGCCGGCATCGGTCTGCTTTACCAGAATGACGGAGGAACTACTTTAAGTACAACCGGGGTCATACTGGTGATGATGTCTTCTCTGACTTATGCCATCTATATCATCGTGGTAAATAAGTCTTCTCTGCTGTTGTCATCCGTAAAGCTGACGTTCTATGTCCTGATTTTCTGCATGCTCACTATTGCCGCCCATTCGCTGACAAACCAAAACAACCACCTGCAGCTGCTTACCACACCGTCTATGTGGATGTGGGCAGTTATGCTGGCACTGGTGCCTACCATCATATCTCTGATTATGATGGTGAAAGCCGTACACATTATCGGTTCCACGCCTACGGCCATTATGGGAGCGCTCGAACCACTTACCGCCGTAATAATAGGAGTAACCGTTTTCGGAGAATTGTTCACCGCCCGGCTGGCTGCCGGAATAATAATGATATTGATAGCCGTATTACTTATTATTGCCGGGAAATCTTTCGAACCGAAAAAACTGGTCGTTTCCATCAATAGCAATGCTAAACGTGTATTCAAAAAATATTTCAGGTGGAAATGAAAAAAATTCCTTACTTTAGGGGATAATAACCCAGATATTAGTAAAATGGAAATAAAATCTTTGAGCAGCGCATCTTTCAATTCCATATATGAGGCATTCGCTAAAGCATTTGAAGCTTACGAAGTCCGGATAGATAAAAAGGAGCTAGGATCGATGATGAAGCGTCGGGGTTTTAATGCGGATTTATCTTTTGCCGCCTTCGATAAAGACGAAATAACGGCTTTCACCCTTAACGGAACAGGAGAATTTAACGGTATTCCAACAGCTTATGATACCGGGACAGGAACGGTAGAAGATTACAGGGGAAGAGGTCTGGCTACGCAAATATTCCAATATTCCACCCCTTATTTGAAGAAAGCGGGAATCAGGCAGTATTTACTCGAAGTGATACAGCATAATACTAAAGCCGTGTCTGTGTATAAGAAAATCGGTTTCGAAACAACGCGGGAATTCAATTATTTCAGACAAAGAAACGACCAAATCGATCACAACACTAAACCTGCAGGCATACCTTATACGCTTGAAAGAATCAACATTAATAATTTTAGCCATATACCTTCCTTTTGGGATTTTGAACCTTCGTGGCAGAATAGTTTTGAGTCCATCGATAGATCAAAAGAAAGTTTTGTGAGTATAGGAGCTTTTACAGGCGATAAACTTATAGGTTATTGTGTGTTCGAACCAGTTTCCGGCGACATCACCCAGATAGCAGTCGGCAAGACATACCGAAGAAAAGGAATAGGCTCGGCTTTATTCGGCGAAATACTGAAGTTAAACCGGAACGACAGCATTAAAATCATCAATACAGACATTTCCTGCACTTCGATTACTAATTTTCTCGAATCGAAAAACATACAAATATCAGGGAAGCAGTTTGAAATGATCAAGGAAATTTAGGTAAGATAGCATAAGCTTTCACTCCATTTCCCCGTAACTCTTAATCTTTGTTTCGCAGATCCGTTTTGTAATATCACGCAGCAACTCGACTTTCGGAAGCAGTGTGTCTACGTCCTCTTTCGTAACTATGAATTTGGGGTTATAACGGGCTTCTACGTAAGCCGCTTTTATGAGGTCGAACAGGCGTTTTTCTTCTGCCGTATTGCGGGGAAAAACTTTTGCCAGTTCCGGCGAATAACCTTTTACCGAAGAGGACAACTTATTTAGATTATGCTGCTTATTACTTTTTAGTGCGAATACCAGGCGGATAGAGTAATAGTAGTTTTCGCATGCCTGATGCAAATAAAAAGAGGCTTGTACAAATTCTTCTTTCTCCTTGTTATGGATTGCATCTGATAAAAATAAATCTGCTTTTTTAAATTTATCATTGAAATATTCCTGAGCCTGTTGCTGTATTTCTTTGAAGTTGAGTTTGCGCCTGCGGGCAAGCTTATGTTTTCCGTTATCGTATAAAACAATTCCTTCCTGTTTTATCTGTGTGTAGAAATACCGGCCTTCTTCCAGCTGGCGGTTGAGTGTTTTTATGTCATCGTTGATAAATTGCACAGGCGTCTGCGATTCGGGGTCTTTATAGTAAAGATCGTCGATATTGTCCAGTATCTGCCCCGCCTTTTTGTCCGATATACCGCTGGTCACCACCAATATATCGTAATCG
>DQAM01000431.1 GCA_003523545.1 Dysgonomonas sp. | reverse complement strand
CTATTGCATGCGGAAACGTGCAGAATCGACCTTCTTTATATATTTTGAGGTACCAAATGATTGCTGCCAACAGGATAATCGGTGACTCTACAAAGAAATCCCCTTGTTTTTGAATCCAGGTGCGGTTCAAATTAAGCATTATCGTATAGGCAGACTCATAAGCGTCACTGATGTCTGTCATAAATTCGGGAGCAATGGGGTTGCACCGGTGAGATTTGTGTGGGTCGTCGAAGTTGATGACATAGAATTTAGGTTTCACTTCGTACTTATCCATATTCTTTAAAAGTTCATTGTAGGCAATAACTGACAGATCATCGAATTTATAGTCATAGATGTAAACAGCGAAGGCTTTGGAGATTTGCTGTTTTATAAAATTATTGACCACTGCATACGATTTACCGCTACCCGGAGTGCCGAGTACTGTTGTCGCCCTGAACGGATTAACAACGTTTATCCAACCGTCCCATATTTTACCCTGATAGAAAAAGTTGGTCGGCAGGTTAATGGAATACTCGTTTTCAATAAGACGCGTTTCTTGCATGAAGCTCTCATTCTCTTCGTTAAAGACATCTTCCATCAGGTTGTGTTTCAACATCCGGCTTATCCATACACCCGACATTAATAATAAGATGTAACCAGTGGTAAGGGTGAGTACATACAATCCCATGTTTGCGACTGCGGGGAACGGTAAATGCAAAATCCACCAGTTCATGAAAAAGAATATGAGTCCGAAAAGCATGGCTGCATATATTTTCTCCCAAGTGATTTTTTCGTTTTTAACTCCTTTTGTACCAAGGCAACTCAGAGCCAGAAAGATTACGGCAAACATTTTCGTAAGTAGCAGGTTATTGAATAGTCCTGCCGTATTCTGAAAGTTCATCAGTATTTTATCTACCACTCCGATATTTACTCCCATATACTTTATCGCTTCGTAGCAATACCAATAGATATGGATTACACAAAATAAAATGGATATGGCTCGCATGAATTCCATGACTTTCGCCAATCCTCTTAAATCATCTTCTTGTTGCATAATTCTACTTTTTAATGGTTATTAATAATTTTATGAGATACCGCGTGAACGGTTCTTTTTCTTCTTCTTTTTTATCCGGCGAACAAATGCCTTTTCTTCCGGGTCATCGCCATGTTGTTCAAACGTAAATATCCCGAATGCCTGTTCAATAGCGGATTCCATATCTTCGGCAACCGCGGGAAAGTCTCCCGCAAGGGTGTCTTTCCATAGGTTGCCCTCCTCAGCCTCGTTACGGAGTCGAGGCTCGTCCGAAGGCTCGGTAAACAGGCGGTTGAATTGGTTAGCTGAAAATTCTTTTCCAAGGCGTGAACCATTATAGACTTCTTTGGAATTGTGATCGATAAAGGTTACTCCATAAATCCGTCTTTCTTCATTCTCCCTGAAAACGACATCTAAACCGCGTTCTTTCAAGAGGTGTGTAAACTGATTTCTATCTCCGTGGGAACCGTGCATCGCCAGTGCTACTTCATTTTTGATTTTTGGTTTCCATTTTCCGGCTTTAAATTCTTTGGTATTATGCTTCATGCGTTTATTCAGTCCATCATAGCCGAAACTTTTTCCGATAAGTGAGGACTTAATCGGTGTACTAAGCACTTTTCCCTTATTGTCTGTTATGGAATAGACAATTCCGGTAAAAGGTATTCCTTCGTGTTCACCTTTCACCTGTTTAGCTTCGATGTTGAAGCATGAAAGCATGGCACTGTATTCTCCGAAAGTCTGGTAGCGGTATGTGTTCTTTACGCTTTTCAGGATATTAGCGATTTGGGTTTTGATATCCCCATTGCTGTAATCTGCTTTTTTCAGATAGGGTTCCAATAGTTCGCTTTGTTTGTTGGTGACATTTTTAAGATTGTATTTGCTTTCCAGATCCCGGCATACTTTCATCGAGCGGTTCCATTCGTATTTATCCGAAATCTTATTGCCGTTTTCATCTACGCAGGTGGATACAATATGGATATGTCTCCTACCTGTGTCTTCGTGTATATATACTATGTAGGGTTGGTCGCCATATCCCATGCGGTCCATATAATCTTTAGCCAGTTCGGCAAACTGCTTGTCCGATAGGTAATCTTCGGGTGAAGGATTGAGAGAAATATGCAATATCGGTTTCTCGGTATTCTTATTGGCAAGCAGGTAGTTTTCGAAAGAAAGCATGGTTTGATAGATAACTTTATCCGCATTCCCGCTAACATCTGTAATCATCCGATGCCCGAAAATGATGCGTGCAGTGTCTTCATTTACTTTCCCCTGATTGTAAATAAGCGCACCATAAAGTGAGTTCCCCCGGTTTATTTTTGCAACCATCTTTCTTCGTATTCACGGGTTAATGCAATAATTTGTTTACTCAAAAGGATGAGTTCGAGGGTTGCTTTTTCAAGTTTATAGAGCAAAGCCAATGCTCTTTTCTCGCTGAAATTGGTCTTCAAAGCTTTCACTGTTTGGTTATAATTGTTTCCGATAGCCTGGAACTGATGATAGAAATTGGTCAGTCGGATATAGTAATCCATCGTTGCCTTATCTACTTTTATGATCTTTATTTCTTTCCCGAATAAGGCATGATGGATAAAACGGCTGATGTTTTCTACTTCCGATTGCTCTAAAAGAAGCCTGAATTTATCATTCTCTTCCTCATTCAGATTGACTGTGTAGCGGTATTTAGCCGGGTTATCTTTCGGCTTTCTGCCTACTGTTTTCTTCCTTTTGTTTTTATTATCATCTGTCATAATGGCAATATTTAGTTACTAATAATACATTCTTCAACGATTTACGACTTTGGAGTAAATCGCCCCGAGCCGAAGGCGAGTGGCAAGTTTGTTTCGCGCTGCACGGAGAATTCCGTGCTGCAAAAAAAACAGGAAGCACAAAACGAGAAAGGAAGAAAAAGAGGGTAATTGGTTGATAATGAGAAATGATTGGCTTTGAGTGTCTTCGGTTGCCGAGTGGGTAAAATGTAGTTTTTAGCGGATAAAAGCAAACATTCCGTTTCTATCCCGTTACCCATTTTAATTGAAGCAAAACACAGCAGTTGAGTGTCTTTAAGTGGCTGATTATAACGCTGTTTGTCTGCGGTTTACATTGTTCAAATAACTCACAAAGGAAGTAATTTTATTAACTTAAAATGTGAGTGTTATGAACAAAGAATTGAAAGTGTCTTTTTACCTGAAAAGGGAAAGCAGATTAGAAAAAAATGCTGTCGGAGAAAATGTAATTTACCCGATAATCGGGAAAATCATTATCGGTAACAGTATCGCTCAATTCAGTACCAAACTGAAAATAGAAGAACGCTTATGGCACGTCAAATCAGGGCGGGCAACCGGAAAGAGCCATACGGCTGTCAAACTCAACCGTGAGATTAATAAAATTAATCTCACTATACACGCGCATTATGCAGATATTCTCAAACGTACCGGAGCGGTAACGGCTATTGAGGTAAAGAACGCCTTTCAGGGTATTGCATCCTCACAGAAAACCCTGCTCGTCCTATTCGAGGAGGTAATGACGGATTTCCGGGCAAGAATCGGTATTGACCGTGCGGAAGGAACTTACGAACAGCATGAAATTCTTTACAGGCAATTAAAACTATTCCTACGTGAAAAATATAATATCGAAGATATTCCGTTGAGTGGGCTGGATATGCCTTTCATTGAAGCATTGGATTACTATTTCAGGGTAAAGCGTGGAATGAAGCCGAGAACGGTCAAAGCAAGAATAGTCCTGTTGAATAAAGTTGTCCGCCTGGCATTGCACCGGAACTATATTACCTGCCCACCGTTTGTGGGCTTTGATTTAGGTAAAACAGAACTCCCCGACAAATCGCTGACTTCGGAAGAACTCGACCGCTTAATTTCTACCCCGCTTAAATCTTCTACCCAGAGTTTCATCCGTGATATGTTTGTGTTTTCGACCTTTACAGGCCTATCCTATGTTGACTTGCAAAATCTTTCATGGAAAGATGTTATTACCGAAGATGACGGCAGCAAGTGGATTTCTGCCGACCGCCAAAAGACAAAAACAGAGTTTAATGTAAAACTATTGGATATTCCTGTCCGAATCATGGAGTATTACAGGGGCATCGTTCCCGGTGGAAAGGTTTTTCCGTACATGAATATCGGGCAGGTCAATGTCGGGCTAAAGCGGATAGCGAGGAACTGCGGGATAAACAGGATATTGACTTTCCACATGAGCAGATACTCGTTTGCCAGTCAAATCTGCCTGTCCGGGGGCGTTCCTATCGAGAGCGTAAGCCGGATGATGGGGCATAAGAATATCCATACTACCCAACGGTATGCACGACTTAATAAAGAGAAGATAGGAAACGATATGAAAGAATTGTCCCTGCGCCTTGCAGGTAAATTCAACTATACGGAATAACCGGAAAACAGAATTAATATTTAATCATCAAATAAAAAATCATCATGCAAATAAATAGAAGCACATTCAGTATATTGTTCTATCTCAATACCAGCAAGAAGAAAAAATCCGGCAAATGTCCTCTTGTAGGGCGTATTACTGTAGACGGTAAAAGTACGGCATTCAGTACAGGTCTTGAACTGCTCCCTGAACAATGGGACAGCAAACAGGGATTAGCCACCGGAAAATCCAAAGAAGAAACCGACATCAACAAACAGATAAAGCAATACAGGGCTGACCTTACCGGATACTACAAAACCCTGCTTGAAACCAAAAGCTACATTACAGCCGAAACATTAAAGAACGCTTTATTAAGAAATACGCTCCACAAAAATACACTCATGCAAGAGTTCGCCGAGCTTATTGAAGAAAAACGGCAGGCTGTCGGTATTCTGATAACATCTTCTACCTATCAGAAATACGGACAGGTTTACAGGCTATTAAAGAAATTCCTGTCCGAAAAATACGAGCTGTCGGATATTCCGTTTGAACAGGTTGATTACTCCTTTATCGAAGCATACGACTACTATATGAAAGTCAACCTGCAATATGTTCCGAAAACTGTAATGTTTTTTATGAAACCAATGCGGACGATTGTAAAACGGGCTTTAAATAAAGGTCTATTGCTTCAAAACCCGTTTTTCAATTACCGACCGGAGCGACCGATTAGTAAACGGCGGTGGCTCTCTATGGATGAAATAGAAAAACTGCTTCAGGTACGGATGAAGAAGGATTCGGCTAACTTCGTGCGGGATATGTTTTTGTTTTCAACTTTTACCGGAATTGCCCATGCAGATATGGTAAACCTCCGGCATGATAATATCCACCGTCAGGAAGACGGCAGTTTGTGGATTACCCTGAACCGTCAAAAGACCGGAAGCGTTTCGCATATACCTATGTTGGATATACCTCTGCGAATCATGGAGAAATACCGGAATACAGACTTTGCAGGTCGGGACGGGAAAGTATTCAAAATGACGACAGTAGAAAACATGGATGTGCAACTAAAGAAGATTGCCAAAGCTGCCGGAATTACCCAAAGGCTTTGCTACCATATGAGCCGGCACTCGTTTGCTACGTCAGTCTGCCTGTCGCAAGGCGTTCCTATTGAAACCCTTAGCCAGATGATGGGGCATCAGGATATTGCCACTACCCAAATCTATGCGGAAATAACCCGTACAAAAATCAATGAAGATATGAGCAAATTGGCGGAAACCATTCAGGGAAAATATGAACTGCCCGAAAATGACTGCAAAATTCATAAAATAAGAAGAAACAGACGGTTTCCTGAAAGGGAAAATAACGAGGATAATATCTAAAAAACAGAAAGCGGATCGGATGTGATTCGCTTTCTGTTTTTACAGTAAACTAACCATTTTGATATATTTTTTGATTCTTATTTAACACAGCCTCAAATTGGGCAGGAGTTCTTTTAAAGTCAAATTTTAATTTTTCTGAAGCGTGGCGACCTGCACTCTGTATCATACTTCCATATTCTTTTTTCATATCAAAACACTTGAAATAGTCTCTATTTTCTATAAAAGAAGCAAACTCTTTCTCTTTTATCTTTCCATCTTCAATTAGATTTTCATTTATGTATTGATTTACTTTTGGGTGACTAAAAATTATTTCATTTAACTTTCGCCCCTGTTCACTAGCCCATTCCGTAAATTTATTTTTGTAGTCATTTGCCCATTTTATTAAATAAACACATTCTTCAAAATCTGGTTTTTTCACATAAGAATCAGCTCCAGTAGAATCTCCCGCCCAAGTATGAACTTTAACATCGAATATTTCAGAAAATTTCTCCGTGAAAGTATTTGTATTATTACTTGAAAGTTCGAACACATCATCTCTATAATACAGGTTTAAAAGAAATAGAGCAGCAGAGGCTCGAAGTAAATGTTTGATATTTCCTTTGCTTAGATTTAGGGAACGATTATGTTTTACTGCTTGATAAGCTTTCGCCCAATCAGCCCCGCTAGTACTTCTTTTGTTTGCCTTTCTTAAAGGGTACAATATCTTATTATTATTATTATCCTGAAAGTAAAAATTTGCAGATGATACAATAACTTGCTTTTTACTAAGTTCCCAGATACCTTCTAACAAATTCAAGCAATCTGTATCATAATATAGAACTCTACCAGCAGGTATCGCTCCTCCATTTTTTAAATATAAATCCTTTGATATAGCTTCAATTTCAACGACGCATCTAATCAATAATTCTACTATTTTCACTGAATAAACAGATAATTGATTATCGTCAAAATGAATGTGATTTGACAGTTCTACAATCTCCTTTTCTATCTTCTTATATATAGGCCAATAAAGATTTGTCATATAGTTCGAATTAATGTATTCAACATTTGCAAAAATACTCATAAAAAAAGACTTAGAGGTCATTTTCTAAGTCTTTCTTAAAATATTCATTTAAACCAGCTTACTATCAAAGGTTCTGTTTCGCAAGCATCTGTTCCAACCACTTCAAAACCTCCGATTCCTTATACAAAATCTTCCCCTTAATCTGAATGAATGGGATTTTACCCGTATCCCGCCAATCCTGCAAGGTTCGGGATGAGATATGAAGCATCCGGCAAACATCACGGTTTGACAGAAACTTTTCACCATTCAGGTGTGGAGTCCGATTTTTAAGAGCTTGCTGTATGGTATCCAGTAGCTCATCCAATCCCGTGAAGAAAGAATTTATTTCCGTTGATTTCTTATCCAGTATTTCCACTATTGTATCCTTTTTAGTTCCGTATATAGTCACCCAATGCGGAGATAGTTAATATATCCAGTTTGGTATCATGGCTAATAGCCGTCCGTTTCAGATTGTAGTTGATAAAGAAGCCGTCTTCATCTTCCTGAATCTCGTAAGTAGCAGGGCTTGCCTGTTTGCTTGTTTCGTTCATGTGGATAACACTAAGTAAATAGCTTTCTCCGCTTCGATATATGATAACTGTCGGATTCAGGTTTATGCTCTCCCAATTACCGACCAACCTATCTAAGTTGATATTTTCTGTTTTCATTTTTGCTCTTTGCTTCTTTGTGACTGACTGATTAAATCCTCAATATCCGATACCTTGTAATAACATTTACGCCCAATCTGCGAATAAGGCAGGGTGCCGTTATCCCTGTATGATTGTAATGTTCTCGGCGATATTTGCAGAAGACTACAAACATCATCGTTGCCTAACCATTTTTCTTTGTCCTGATTCTCCCCGCATAGATTCTTTATCTGTCGGGTAAAATCTTCAAAACGCCCTTTCATCTGTTCGAACGTTTTGCTTTCGATTGCTACTATATCCATATTAAAATCTGTTTTTACTGATTACTGAAATTATTCTCATTGCAATGATTTTCAGGCAAAGGAAAACAGATTTCAGGCAGGTTTTAAGAAATGGGGTGCAATGGCTGAAAGTGGCTGTATCTGGCGCAAATACTCAATCCCTAACAATATTTTTTTCTTTTTTTTAATTGATATACATCCCATTCATGCAGGGAATAGATAAGACAACACTTTTTAGAAATTTACTCTTTTCAGCATGAAAAGGAAGAAATTTCTAAAAACCGCTTGCGGCTTGGTGTTGGCGTTCTATTCCCGGAATGTACTTTTGCAAATCAAATAAATAAAGAATTATACTATCTCCTATCTTGAAAATATGATAGGAGATTCTTCACTGATATTGCATAGTTAAAGCCGTCTATTGAGTAGAAACCCAACTTCTTGGCAAATGAACTACTTTTCTTATTGGTTGATTCAATTCCGACATACCTAAAACCGTATTTCAAGGCTATTTCTGAAAGAAAACGAACGAAATGTGTTCCATTCCCTATACGTTCTTTTCGGAAGCTGATTTGGGCTAAAATAAGGCAATCGGGTGGAAATATACTTTCTACTCTGCGGATACGCAAATACAGGTCTAACCGGCTGTTTCTTCGGGTGATTAGGATATTATCAGGCGTAAGTCTGACAAGGGATAGACGATATTTAAACCGTTTCATCAGGTATATATCTATTTCTTTTCGCATTTCTTCGTACTCGTTCATATATCTGTGATTTATGATTGCCTGAATCCTCGCTTCGGCTTCTTCTTTATTCTCTTTTTCACGGGAATTTGCTCCTCCTCTTTATTGGCATCAGGAGTAAGCAAACCCAATGCAGATGATAAACCCAAATCAGGGAGATTGAAACTTTGCTTATTTTCAATATCGTTTGAAAGGTTGTCGTCTTGTTTATATGCAACCTTGTTTTCATTCGGTTCGCCTTGCTTATCTGCATACAAGCCAGTCTGCATATCTGTATTTTTTCTTTCATTGGAAATCTGGCGTTCCTGCATATTAAGTTGTTCGGAGATACTGCCGTTCTTCATGGTGTTGTAATACTCAAAAGATTCGATTAGTTCCCGTTTGTAGCCGAATAGCTTGTCAAATCCCTGCTCTGCTTGTTGGAATAGGTTCTTTCTGTCAAAACCACCCTTAACCGTTCCTTTCTTGGTGTTTTTGTGGTTAGTTAATGGAGATAGCTTTTTCTTATTGGACTGGTCTTTCCGGCTAACAATCAAATGGCAGTGCATATTCAGCTCATTGTTTGACCTGTCCCGGCTGAAATGTATTTTACCATAGAACTTTATGTCTTCTGCTGATAGTCCTTTATTGAAGTTCCTGGCATATTCGGGAATAACCACTTCACGGATATACCGTTTCATGGCTTCGGCTTGTTCCTGTTCGGTATTGCCCATTGCCCGAAGTTCTTTTTCCGATGGGCTTACATGGATAGCGTAAAACTTGGCATCCGTCTTTAATAACTGACCGATATTACTATCTATATCTTTTACAACCTGTGATTTGTAGATATTATCGTCTGTCAGATTGAAAAAGCCCTCTGTATAGATTCCTTGCTCCATGCGTTCCATGTCCTCATGTTCACAATAGTTGCATAGCTTTCGGCTACTGCCTGCATTGTTATATGTGCCTTTGGACGGTGGCGGGAAATCTATATTCATGGGTTATTCGTTTATCAGGTCGTTTATTTCTGCTCTTAGGTTCTCTTTCCGCTTACCGTCCATTACTCCGCATGTTGCCAGTTCCGAATACAGGGAAATCAATTTCAGGAGTTTATTATTATTCCGCTCCTGCTTTTTTGATGATGCGTTTATGGATTGGGCAAGCTCGTTTATCTGTTTAGCTTGGTTGTTAATCACTCCGGCATGTTGGTTGAAAGTTTCGCTTATCTTTTTCAGAACATTATCCTGTAATTCCCGGCTTTGCTCTATTTCAGAAGTTATTAATCCTTTCTGTTCTTTCAAGGCAGTATCAAAGCGGGTAGCGATTGAATGGCTTGTTCTTATCATCGGGTTTAGCTTATCTTCCTCATAGCTGCGAATGAAACGGATAATATCATCCTGCCGTTTGTTGATTTTGGCAAGTTCCGTCTTTACCGATTCAGGCGCATCCGCAGGGTTGATATGGGCTTTATCCAGATATAGGAAAGCCAGTTTTGTAATTTCTCCTTTTTTCAGCGAATAGCGTTTACAAAGTTTTTCTATCAACTTGTCCGTTTCCGCTTCTATCGCTATTGTCGTAAATATGATATTTCTATTCTGTTTAGCCATAGTTATAACTATTTTATAGCTATTCATATATATAACTTGCTGAAATAGAATTGTATATCAATTCGAGTTATAGCAAGTGTTATAACTGTGCTTTATCCTAAAGCACTAAAGCCGAAGGCTTTGCCCCGCAGGGCAAGAGGAAGAACAGGACGAAGTCCAGTTCCCTCTTGCTCAATTTAGCGAAACGAACAGAGCCGGGAGGCGAGGTTGTTTCGGCTAAATGCGGAGCTACTTTGAAGGCGTAAACTTAAAACAAGCCTTCATCCGCTTGCGCTATTCTGCTAAGAACATAAAAAGCAGAATCATTCATCATTTTCGTCTTTCTTGTCCTCGTCTTCGGGCTTCGGATGCTTTTTCTCAAAGTCCTGATAGGTTTGAAAATCCATATGGGAACGGACAAACTCCCGGACATCAGAAGTGCGGTAATAGGTCTTATGAGCTACCATAAAGAAGGGTAGTTTTTTACTGCTTCTGTATCGTTGAAGAGTTCTATAACTCACTTTGAGAAGAAAAGCCAAATCTTGGTTATCGAGTAGTTTCTCATCAGGGTCAAATACTTCTTTGGTGTTGATGAGTGATTTCAAGTCTTGACCGATCTCACTCAATTTTTTGGATAACTTCTGCATCCATATTTCAAAATCTTCGTTATTGATATACATGATTTACTTCGTTTTACTGATTAATACTACTTGTGTCCAATGCATTGACGAAGCAAAGGACGGAAGAACGAAGCAAATAAAATAG
>DQAM01000432.1:8193-14609 GCA_003523545.1 Dysgonomonas sp. | reverse complement strand
ACGACTCTGTAGCGAAATTCAACTGGGATTTATTCTTTACCTCAGTAGGAGCCGGCAATTTCGAAAGCCTGAATGTATCCCAGATTGAACCGGTGGCCGAAGCTGTAAAATTAATAAATACTTCTTCGATCGACGAATCTAAGGCATACCTGTCCTGGTGCCTCATCAATGCGGCTGCAAAATATCTGAGCGATGATTTCGTAAATACAAATTTCGATTTTTACGGCAGGCAGATGAGCGGCAGTAAAACCATACTTCCCCGCTGGAAAAGGACTGTCAATACGATCAATGATGCACTGGGAGAAGAGGTAGGGCAAATGTATGTAGAAAAATATTTCCCCCCGGCAGCTAAAGAACGCATGCTCGAACTGGTAAAGAATCTCAGGATTGCTTTAAGCGAGCGTATCAACGGTCTGGAGTGGATGAGCAAAAGCACTAAAGCGAAAGCTCAGGAAAAACTCGATGCCTTCACTGTAAAAATTGGGTATCCCGATAAGTGGAGGGATTATTCAGGACTTGAAATAAAAAATGACAGCTATTGGGCTAATATCGTACGTTCTTCCGAGTTCGAGTTTAACTATATGTTGAACAAATTAGGAAAAGAAGTAGATAAGGGCGAATGGTTTATGTCTCCACAAACTGTCAATGCCTATTATAACCCGACAACCAATGAAATATGTTTCCCTGCCGGAATCCTGCAGGCACCGTTTTTCTATATGAACGCTGATGATGCTCTCAATTATGGAGGTATCGGCGTGGTTATAGGACACGAGATGACACACGGTTTCGACGATCAGGGCCGTAAATACGACAAAAACGGTAATATGACCGATTGGTGGACTGCCGAAGATGCCAAGAAATTTGAAGAAAGAGCCAAAGTTTTATCCGATTATTTCGATAACATCGTTGTTATTGATGATCTGCATGCAAACGGCAAATTTACCTTGGGTGAAAATATTGCAGACCACGGAGGATTGCAGGTCTCGTACGCCGCTTTCCAGAAAACCCAACAGGCTAAAGAAGCAAAAGATATCGACGGATTCACTCCCAATCAACGTTTCTTCCTGTCTTATGCCAACCTATGGGCAGGCAATATCCGTAACGAAGAAATCATTAGGCTTACCAAGATAGACCCTCATTCTTTGGGAAAATGGAGGGTAAACGGTGCTCTTCCCCATATCGGAGCATGGTACGAAGCATTTAACGTAAACGAAGATAACGCGTTATATCTGGCACCGGAAAAACGTGCCTCCATCTGGTAATTTGAATTAAATTAAGAAATACTTTATACGATCAAAAAAGGTATCCAATATTGGATATCTTTTTTGCTTTTTCAAGATATATTATTAAATATCTTTTTTACCTTGCATACCGATTCACCCACGGAATGACTAACTAAAAAGAATGAATAATGTTACCTTCAAACTATCAGAAACTTAAAGATGAATTATCTCTTAAAATAGAACCCAAAAGAATTATTACCAATCCGCTCCAGTTACTGGCATACGGAACAGACGCCAGTTTTTACAGGCTGATACCTAAAATTGTCGTACAGGTACATTCGGAGGAAGAAGCGGTAGAAGTGATCAGGCAAACCGGAAGATTGAATATACCTGTCACTTACCGGGCTGCGGGCACAAGCCTTTCGGGGCAGGCCATAACCGACTCGGTATTGATGGTCGCAACTCACAAATGGAAAAAATATTCCATATTGGACGATGGGCTGAAAATACGCCTTCAACCCGGTCTCACCGGAGCAAGAGCGAATATCTTCCTGGTGCCGTACGGACGGAAAATAGGACCCGATCCGGCTTCTATAAATGCCGCCATGATCGGTGGCATCGCATCGAACAATGCAAGCGGTATGTGCTGCGGCACCGATCAGAATTCGTACCGTACCATAGCGGACATACGGATCGTTTTGTACGACGGGACGATCCTCGACACTGCCGATGAAAACAGCAAAAAGGAATTCAGGGAAAAACATCCCGAGATAATCAAAGAAATTGAACAATTACGCGATGACATCAAAGGCGACAGCGTTCTTTTAGAAAGAATCAAAAGAAAATTCAAAATTAAAAACACGACCGGCTACAGCATCAATTCACTGGTCGACTTTGAAGACCCTTTCGATATAATAAAACATCTGATGATAGGTGCGGAAGGAACTCTCGCTTTTATATCGGACATTACATATCATACTGTAATAGACGAAAAATACAAAGCATGCGCCCTGATGATTTTCGATACGGTCGAAAAAGCCTGCTCGGTAGTTCCGGCCTTAAAAGAAAGCCCTGTTTCAGCCGTTGAGCTTATGGACAGGGATTGTATCCGTTCGGTAGAAAACGATCCGGACGCTCCGGCCTATTTCAAGACACTTCCGGAAACTGCGTGTGTTTTATTAGTAGAAATACAGGCTAATGATAAAGAGACTATAACGCAAAAAGAAGCGGCAGTACGTAAAGCCGTTGAGACGACACCGACGATACAGCCCTTTACTTTTACTTCCGACCCCAAAGAATACACCTTTAACTGGAAGGCCCGCAAAGGAATCCTTTCTTCTGTAGGGGGGCTCAGGAAAACCGGAACAACATGCCTCATCGAAGACGTGGCGTTTCCTGTTCCACGTCTGGCAGAAGCCTGCATCGCTCTGAAACAATTATTCAAAGAACTGGAATATCACGACGCCGTACTTTTCGGACATGCTCTGGACGGAAACCTGCACCTCAATTTTTCGCAGGATTTTTCAACAGCGGAAGAAGTCGAAAGATACTCCAAACTGATGGACGGTATTTACGAAATCGTTGTAAAACGATTTGACGGTTCACTGAAAGCAGAACACGGTACCGGGCGCAATATGGCTCCGTATGTGGAAAAAGAATGGGGCGAAGCAGCCTATAATATCATGCTGCGCATCAAGGATATTTTTGACCCTCATAAACTAATCAATCCGGGAGTAATCATCAATCCAAATCCGAAAATACATCTTGAGAATCTGAAACCTTCCCCACCTGCACACGAACTGGTGGACAAATGTATGGAATGCGGGTTCTGTGAACCAAACTGCGTAGCGGAAGGGCTTACTCTTTCTCCGCGCCACCGGATAGTAATTGCACGCGAGATTTCCCGGCTGAGAGCCATGGGTGAAGATACGGAAAGACTAAAAAAGATGCTTCATGATGCCCAATATTATTCTGATGAAACTTGCGCAACGGATGGATTATGCGGACTCATTTGTCCTGTAAAAATCGATACGGGGAAATATATCAAGCATGTCCGCCATGATGGAGCGTCTGACAAAGCAAAGAAAAATGCGGCTTATCTGGGTGATAATATGGAAAGAGTCACAGCCGCAGGACGTGCCGGGCTTAATTTTGTGAATTTTTTCCATGCCATATTAGGCGACAGCCTGATGGGCGGAATAGCCGGAGGAATGCGTTCCATATCGGGAAATACAATACCCAGATGGAATAAATACATGCCCAAAGGATCGCATAAGATAAAGCACCAGACAGCCAATGAAGGCCAATCTGATAAAGTAGTTTATTTCCCGTCCTGTATCAACCGTACGATGGGTAAATCAAAAGGGTACCGGAAAGATGAAGTCGAACTTACCCGCAAGACGGAAGAATTGCTGATCCGGGCAGGATTTACGATTATTTATCCGGAGGGGTTGCAAAATTTATGCTGTGGTATGGCTTTCAGCAGTAAAGGGTATAAAGAAGAAGGCGCAAAGAAAACCAAAGAACTGGAAGATGCATTGTATAAGGCTTCGGAAGGCGGTAAATATCCTATCTTGTTCGATATGAGTCCTTGCTACTATACCTTCTTTGATGCCTACACCAATAAGGATATAAAGATATATGACCCCATCGAGTTTATGCTCGAATTTGTGATGCCTAAATTACCGGTAAAAAATCCGAAAAAGATGGTGACTGTATTCCCTGTATGTTCGGTAAAAAAGATAGGTATGGAAAAAAATCTGATGCTGCTGGCAGAAATGTGTTCAGAGAAAGTAAAAATTGTTGAATCCAATTGCTGTGGATTTGCGGGGGACAGGGGCTTTACTTATCCCGAACTCAACAAGCACGGTCAACGCCACCTGGCAGAACAAATACCCGATGGTTGTGAGGATGGATATTCAACCAGCCGGACCTGCGAAATCGGCATGAACGAATATAGCGGTATCAATTTCAAATCGATATTCTATCTGATCGATGGGGTGACAAAATAAGAATACATTATCTTTGCATTCATTATTAAAGAAAAAATACGTAAATCAGGAAATGAACACATTCGGGAATATTTTCAGGCTGACATCCTTCGGAGAATCTCACGGAACGGGAATAGGCGGAGTTATAGACGGGTGCCCCGCAGGCATTGAGGCAGATATGGAATTCATACAAAGTGAGCTCGACCGCCGCCGCCCGGGCCAGTCACGCATAACAACTCCACGTAAAGAGGATGATAAAGTAAAATTCCTTTCAGGTATTTTCGAAGGGAAAACTACCGGCACACCCATTGGATTCATGGTTTATAATGATAACCAGCACTCCTCGGATTATGATAATATGAAAGATGTGTTCCGCCCTTCTCATGCAGATTACACCTACCACCAGAAATACGGCATACGCGATCATCGCGGGGGAGGGCGTTCGTCGGCCCGCGAAACAATTGCCCGCTGTGTTGCCGGTGCATTGGCGAAGCTTGTACTCAGACAGTCCGGCATAAGCATCACCGCTTATACGTCTCAGGCTGGAAATATCCGCCTGGAAAAGGATTACCGGAAATACGACCTTTCCCTGATAGAATCGAATCCGGTACGTTGTCCCGATCCTGAGAAAGCCCTCGAAATGATTGAACTAATTAATGATGTGAAATCGAAAGGCGATACAATCGGAGGAGTAATCACCTGTGTCATCCAAGGGGTACCGCCGGGATTGGGAGAACCTGTCTTCGGTAAACTTCATGCGGCTTTAGGCAATGCCATGCTGGGTATAAATGCCGTTAAAGGCTTCGAGTACGGCGACGGTTTCGATGTAGACCACAGGGGATCGGAGATTAACGATTCATTTTATAATGATAACGGGAAAATCAACACCCGCACAAACCATTCGGGTGGAATTCAGGGTGGAATATCCAACGGACAGGACATATACTTCCGGGTGGCCTTCAAGCCTGTGGCTACCATATTGATGGAACAGCAGACTGTAAATACGGAAGGGGAAAACGTTACACTCAAAGCCCGCGGACGCCACGATGCTTGTGTATTACCACGCGCGGTTCCCGTCGTAGAAGCTATGGCCGCCATGACAATCCTCGATTATTATTTACTGAATAAAGCACGCTGACAAAATGAGAATATTTATCTGCGTACTGGTATCCATATTGATATTATGCGGATGTAATTCCGGTAAGAATGCTTATCAGGAAGATACCGGGGAAATTTTCCATACTATGTATTCTATAAAATACAAGTATGACCGCTCATTGAAAAAAGAGATAGAAGCGGAATTAGCCAAGTTTGACGATTCTCTCAATCCTTTCAAACCTACTTCTGTTATATCCAAAATAAATAATAACGAAGAAGTTGTTCCGGACACATTTTTCGTGAACGTTTTCAACCGGGCTAAAGAGATATCCCGGATATCGGGTGGACTTTTCGACATAACAGTGTCTCCGCTTATCAATGCCTGGGGATTCGGTTTTAAAAATATGGATACGGTAACCCCGGAAATTCTCGACAGCCTAAGGCAAATAGTAGGTTATGAAAAGATTTCTTTTGAAGATGGTAAAATCGTCAAAGAAGACCCGCGCATGCATATCAGCACATCAGCCATAGCCAAAGGATATTCTGCGGATGTGATTGCCAATCTGCTGTCATCATACGGAATCACCGATTATATGGTAGAAATCGGCGGTGAGGTGAATGCTAAAGGATTAAATGCAAAAGGCGAATGCTGGCATATAGGTATCGACAAACCGGTAGATGAACGTATACCCAGCCAAAGGGAATATGAAACTATAATTGAGCTATGCGATAAGTCTGTTGCTACATCGGGTAATTACCGCAACTTTTATATCAAAGACGGGAAAAAATATGCACATACCATAGATCCTACAACAGGATACCCATCCGAAAACAATATCTTGAGTGCTACTGTTATAGCTGACGACTGTATGTCCGCAGATGCGTTTGCCACAGTATTTATGCTTGCCGACACCGCCGCCACAAGAGAAATCGCATTAAAGGAGAATCTTTCGTATATGCTTATATTGGGAGGAGAGGACGGCATTACTTATACTGTAAGTTCCGCCGATTTTGACAAATACATTCCCGATATATTTTAAATTACCCGATGGAAAGTATGGGAGCATTGATAAAAAAGGAATTAACATCGATATTCAGCTCTGCA
>DQAM01000432.1:3192-8049 GCA_003523545.1 Dysgonomonas sp. | reverse complement strand
GCGATATTCAGCTCTGCAGCCGGATTGTTTTTTTCTTTGGTATATCTCCTTTCGTGTGGACTGATGCTTTGGTTCTTTCCGGGTTCATTTAACATATTGGATGCAGGATATGCCTCACTCGAGAATTTCTTTTCATTATCTGCCATACTCTTTATCATTTTAATCCCGGCTCTTACCATGCGCCTGATTGCCGAGGAAAAAAGAAGCAGGACTTTCGAATTACTCCGCTCCCGTCCGCCAGGTATATGCAAAGTATGGTTCAGCAAATGGACAGCCGTTTTTTCATTTATATTTGTCAATGTACTATTTACAACTGTATATATTTATACGATATATATTCTCGGTAATCCTGTAGGCAGTATCGACCTTCCCGCAACATTCGTGTCTTATATTTCTATGCTATTTCTGGCAGGAGTATTCATCTCGGTAGGATTATTTGCTTCTTCATTGACAAAGAACCAAATAGTTGCTTTTATAATAGCTTTGCTTCTGAATTTCATCCTATACTTCGGATTCGACCTACTCAGTACGCTTTTTCAGAACGGCAAAGTACGGGTAGTGGTTTCTTCTTTCGGTTTGTCTTTCCATTTTAATCAGCTTCAAAGGGGTGTTGTTGAAATAACTGATCTGCTTATTGTGTTGTTTTATTTCTTCTTATTCCAGCTTTTAAGCCTGCGGATTCTCAAACAGCACAAAAAAGAAGCGAGAAAAAACCTGCTTATCGGGACTGTTTTTATTACCGCAGTCTTTATTTTAATGCTTATCTCCCCTGTTTATCGTTTCGACTTTACAAAAGACAAGCGTTACACGATCAGCGATTATTCGAAAAACCTGATGAAAGAATATGCCGGAACAAATACTTCTCCACTGAAAGTAAATGTATATCTGGACGGAAACCTGAATGCCGGATTTCAAAAACTCAGAAATGCTGCCTACAATCTTCTTGCAGAACTCGAAAGATATGCGGGATACAATATGGAGGTATCATTTATCAATCCGGCAGTTATACCACAAGCGAAAGCCAATATACAGGAATATATGACACAACAGAATATGCCCGGCATTTTATTGAATGAAGTCGATCGTGACGGAAAACTCAGCAGCCGGATGATATACCCTTATGCACAGCTCATTCTTGAAAATGATACTTTACCTATCCCTCTTCTTAAAAATATACCCGGCAATACTGCCGAAGAAAACCTGAATACTTCTGCCGAAAATCTGGAATTTGAATTTATCGATGCCATCCGGATATTAAACAGGAAAGAAGAGTTGCACATCGCATTTATCGACGGGCATGGGGAATTATCGAGAGCATTACTGTATGATGCGGAAGAGATTCTTGCCAAATACTTTTTCATCAACCGGGGAGAAATCATAAATGATGTATCCGTACTCGACGGGTTCAAAGTAGTTATTATTGCAGGGCCTACCGAAAAATTTACAGAACAGGAAAAATACATCCTAGACCAGTACCTGATGAAAGGCGGAAGGATATTCTGGCTAATCGACGGTGCCTATCTATCCCGTGCAGAACTTGCATCCAACGGGCAATCTCCCAGCCTCAAAAACGAAACAGGACTGGATGATATGCTTTTTACTTACGGCATCCGTATTGACCCCAACCTCCTGCAAGACAGCCAGAGTACCAAGATACTTATAACGAATAATGAATCGCCACAGCCTGTTACTATTCCCTGGTATTATTCCCCTTTACTACTGCCATCACCCGGCCACCCTGTGACTAAGGATATAGCAGATGTAAAAGCTCAATTTGCCAGCAGCATAAGCATCATCAGGAAACCGGATATTTCAACGGATATTTTATTGACGACATCCCGTCATTCGAAGATTATCGAGGTTCCCGAGATGGTCACTTTTAATATTGAAGATATACAAAATAATCCGGGATATTTCAACGAATCTTTCATCCCCGTTGCGGTAACTTTATCCGGTGAGTTTAGTTCGGCATTCGTAAACCGGATGATTCCCGACAGTATCTCTTTGAACGGACATACGACTATCTATAAAAGCAAGCCTACAAAAATAATCGTAACATCATGTTCGGATATTATCCGCAACGAACTGGCAGGCTATGATAGTCAGACGCAGGTACTGCCTATCGGTTTCGACAGAGAATCGGGACGTCAGTATGGCAACCGGGATTTTATCGTAAATGCTGTTAAGTGGCTGGCAGAAGATGAAGAAGCATTACAATTAAGGACAAAAAACAGACAGCTCCACCTCCTCAACAAACAATTAATTTATGAAAACAGAAACTATTATGCACTCCTCAATACTTTAATCCCACTGGTTCTGATGATTATTGTAATTTCGGCAGTATACACGGTAAGAAGAATCCGGTACACCCGCTAAATTACTCTAAAAGTTACTTTAGAGAATTCCCCTTCATAATGTAATGCCATGCAAGGCCCATGATGGAATCGTAAGAAGATTGGTATTTATTCGTTTTTGTTTTGCAATCTTTAAAATCTGCCAGATTAATCTCTTCTACAAGAGCATCTTTCTGAAAATAATAAATCGAATCTCTATCAATCGCTTTTGTAAAGCTGAACGCTGAATTTTTATCCATCTCAAAAACAGATTTACCAAAACTATAATACTCAAAGCCCTCAGGCGCTATCATCTCGATCAACGTGGGTAATACATCCATGTGGCTTGCAGGTGTGTCATTTTTACCGGCAGGAATTTCTTTTCCGTATAAAATAAACGGCACAAGCGATTTTTCATACAGGTTAGGAAAATGATTGATAAATTTACGTCAGAAATGATCACCTGTAAAAGCGAATAAAGCATCTTTATATTTGACATCCGCCTTTTCCATAAATTTGCCGATCGCATAATCCCCGTACCATACATGCCCTAATTCGATTAAAGACATGGCCCCGTCAAAATAAGGACGTACTTCCGCTGGAATATCTTCTACCTTTTTATACGGAAAACCCTTTGCATAAACGTCAATGTCATAGGGTGCATGACGGCTCGATGTCAGAATAACATTGAATGTATATTCCTCATCGTCGAGATGGTTCAATACAAAGTCAAACAACCGTTCATCTTCTACTGCCCATGCCCCGATTTCAGACTTCCCCCCCATATCTACAGCCGAATATACATTTTCACAGCCCTGGTATTTGGTAAACTCCCCGATATTTTGCCAAGATATGAATCCTCCGTAAAAAAGATTGGTTTTATAACCCATCTTTTTGAACTGATTAAATATCGAACTTACATAAGGCTCATACTTTGTTCCCAAAAGGCTTGTATTTACCCCGCAATAAGGAACTCCTGCAACGAGTGTCGAATAAGCATCGAATGTGGATACATTCGCCGGAAGCATGTGGGTAAACTCCATCCCTTTATCAGCAATATTCTTTAAATTTTGCGATACTCCGAATGCTTTGTATTTATCCATCATCGACCAGTAATCGTAGCTTTCCATCAAAACCAGAAATATCTGCCGGGGCTTTTCTATCGTATTTCCGGAAGATACTTTTGCAATGACATCGCTTACCTTTTCTGCCTTAAAGACAGTATCAGGGTTATCTTTCAGGAAAGGATTAGAGGAGTCTTCTCCATTTAATTCCCTAAAATCGGCATATGCATAACGTAAGGAGCTATATGGATTCAGTATGGTTTTGTTAAGAAAATCATCCTTTGTAACATAAGCCCACCGGCGTTTTGCCGGTGAATTGGTAAAAGTACCCCTCATGCTAGAAATCAGTAAACCTATGGCCAGCAATACGATAAGTATTTGTCCGTATATTGAAGTAATTTTCGAAATTCTTCCTGTAAAAATTCTCTTTTTACGGGTCAGGCGGAAAAAAGCTATCCCTGCAACAAGCAATAGAATAATAATCAGAAAATTGAGATAAAAGTTATAATATTGGTATATGGTTTTTACAATGGATAGGTCATCCTCATACAATGCTAAAAAGAGAAAACTGTTGAATTGAGATTTATATTCCCAGTAATAATTAAGGGTAATGATACAAATAAAAGCACTCAGGAATACAAACAAGTACTGAAAAACAGACCTGATTGAAGATATCAGCCTGAATTTATTGAAAAAACTGAAAAGGAAAAGTATAGCAAAAGGAACCAGCAGGAAATACCCCATAATGGTTGCATCAAACTTAAATCCCATAAACAGGGCATTCGCATAGTCTCCGATACTGGTATCCGGATGCAGTTCATTTTTAAATAAAAAAATAAAAGCAATCCGGAACAGCAAGAAATATAATATCCCAAAAATCCAGAAATATAGCAATTTGTCCAGTTCAAAGGCAAATCTGCCCCACTTCTTCTGGTTCTCCATCATTGAATCCCTTATAATAAGACGCAAAAATAGAGAATAAAATTATATATTTCTTTGTAATGTTACGTTTTAAATATATTTTGGATAAAACTTTGTCTATTCAGAGAAAAATATTAATTGTATCCCCAGAAAAACCGGAACCGGATATCCGTTTCTGGCAGGACTCCATCCGGGCATGGATTTTACCATGTCATATGCCTTGCGGTCCAATTCTTCATTACTGCTTTCCAGAATTTTAACACAATCGACCTGACCTTCTTTATCAACAACAAATCCCAGCACCACATCTCCGGATAAAGGTTTTGGACTCTCTCGGTCAGCTTCTGAATTCAGCGCATGGTTAAAATAATCGAGTATTCCCTGATAACCTCCTTCATAAACAGGCATGATCCCTGCCGATGGATGTACATCAAAACGCTCATCAAGTGTTATGTAGCGGATCTCATCCAGCAGTTTTTTGTGTGCTGTCGTTCCGTGAAATACAATAGCCGATACTTTGTTTGTATAATTCTTGAAAC
>DQAM01000432.1:0-2962 GCA_003523545.1 Dysgonomonas sp. | reverse complement strand
CTTTGTATAATTCTTGAAACGTGATGACGGAAACTCTGTAAACAAGAAATTGAAATCATCTCTGTTATCATCCGAATAATGCATAACCTGCTCCATGCTTTTCAACGATTTTATATACTTTGTCTTATCGTACTCGTTCCAGCTGAATTCTCCCTGAAATATGGAATCCCTCGAGTTATTTTCATTCCACACCAGATACATTTCGCTTTCTTCCTCCACAATGAGTGAAAAAGCTGTACCATAATTCTCTATAGGTATAGTATAATGGTATACTTCCGGAAAAGCAGGTTCATATACGAGTAATAATGATAAAATTAAAAGCAGAGTCATGTTTGTGTCGGTTTATTTTCTTTAATCTACTAATTATTCATAATATCCGGATTGGATATACAAACTGATTCCCATGTAATAAAATGGATACTTAACACAACTTTTTGTTATAAGATCTTTACAATACAATTCCCAGTTTATTGAAAAGAGACGTATACCCCCTCTTGTGTTTTTTTGTATGTTTCTACCTGTTTGTCAGCTAAAATATAAACAACTAATAAGTTTATTTGTTTACCTTTAACATATTAATTCTTATCGTTATGAAAAAAATTATATTGTGCTTATCGTGTATACTGGTAATTGCATCTGCCTACTCCCAGAATTACAACCGGAATCCATCGAATGTCTCAGTCGGTTCAGCCGTCGGGTTCGATAAATCAAGGCTTACTTTCGGAGGAGGTTTGGGTTTACAATTCGGAAGTTATACAGTTGTTAATATAGCGCCTCAGGTCGGTTATAATTTTTCCAACAACTTCAATGCCGGGGCCGGTATCTCCTACAGTTACTATAAAGATGATTTCTATTATGGTAATGAAAAATGGGATGAAAAAAGGCATTATGCCGGTTTTAATCTTTATGCTCGGTATTATCCTATCCAGTATATTGTTTTAAGTGTTCAGCCCGAAGCTAACAGGATGTGGCTCACGCAGGAGCCAAAAGGTAACGGCGAAAAATATACTGAAAATAAGTTTGTACCGTCCGTTACGGTCGGAGCAGGAGTGCGTTTCGGCCCGATGATGGCAATGATTAAATACGATGTTGTACAAGATAAGTTTTCTCCTTACGGAAACAGTATCTTTTACAGTATCGGCTGGGGCTTCTAAAACTTTCGTACCTATTTCTATAGTGCAATTCTTTTGCGTATATTTGCAGTCCGTAAATTAGGGTTATTGTCCTCTTTTACAAAAACAATATATATACGTTTAAAGTTTAAGATGAATAAAATACGAAATTTCTGCATTATTGCCCATATAGACCATGGTAAGAGTACACTGGCAGACCGCCTGCTCGAATACACTAAAACTGTAGAAGGAAAGGACTTGCAAGCCCAGGTTCTCGACGATATGGATTTGGAGCGGGAGCGCGGTATTACTATCAAAAGCCATGCTATACAGATGCAATACCAATATAAAGGTGAAACATATACCCTGAATCTGATAGACACCCCGGGACACGTAGACTTTTCGTATGAGGTGTCGCGTTCTATTGCAGCCTGCGAAGGTGCGCTCCTGATAGTGGATGCAGCACAGGGAATACAGGCACAGACTATTTCGAACCTGTATATGGCTATCGATAACGATCTGGAGATCATACCTGTTCTCAACAAGATCGATTTACCGAACGCTATGCCCGAAGAGGTCGAAGATCAAATCATAGAATTGTTAGGATGTAAACCCGAAGAAATAATCCGTGCCAGCGGTAAGACAGGCGAAGGCGTATATGATATACTGGCCGCCATTATCGAGCAGATTCCGGCTCCGAAAGGGGATCCCGAAGGACCGTTGCAGGCCTTGATTTTTGACTCGGTATTCAACTCTTTTCGTGGAATTATTGCTTATTTCAAAGTAGTAAACGGTACGCTGCGTAAAGGAGACTTAGTAAAGTTTATAGCCACAGGCAAAGAATACGATGCCGATGAGATCGGAGTCCTGAAACTGACAATGTCGCCCCGCAATGAAGTTGGTTGCGGAGATGTAGGATATATTATATCGGGAATCAAAACTTCGAAAGAAGTAAAAGTTGGTGATACGATAACCCATGTGAAGAATCCGGCGAAAGAAGGCATCGCAGGATTTGAAGAGGTAAAACCGATGGTATTTGCCGGAGTATACCCGATAGAAAGTGAAGACTTCGAAAATCTCCGTGCTTCTTTGGAAAAGCTGCAGCTGAATGACGCTTCCCTTACTTTCCAACCGGAATCTTCTATTGCATTAGGATTCGGATTCCGTTGCGGATTTCTCGGGCTTCTGCACATGGAGATCATACAGGAACGTCTCGACCGCGAGTTCAATATGGACGTGATTACAACCGTTCCAAACGTATCGTATCTGGTGCACGACAAGAAAGGAAATGTAAAAGAGGTGCATAATCCGTCGGGATTACCCGATCCCACTCTTATCGATCATATAGAAGAACCCTATATCAGGGCTTCCGTAATTACCAGTACTACTTATATCGGCCCTATCATGTCTTTGTGCCTGGGAAAACGCGGAATACTTATCAAACAGGAATACATATCGGGCGACCGTGTCGAAATCACATTCGACCTTCCTCTGGGCGAAATAGTTATCGACTTTTACGACAAATTGAAAAGCATCTCCAAAGGATATGCTTCCTTCGATTATCATATGCACGATTACCGCGAATCGAAACTGGTTAAGATGGACATCCTGTTGAATGGAGAACCGGTAGATGCACTTTCTACCCTGACGCATCAGGATAATGCTGTGACATTCGGACGCCGTATGTGCGAAAAACTGAAAGAGCTGATTCCCCGCCAGCAGTTCGATATAGCTATACAGGCAGCTATCGGGGCGAAGATCATTGCCCGCGAAACGATTAAAGCGGTTCGTAAAGACGTGACGGCTAAGTGTTATGGTGGAGACATCTCGCGTAAACGCAAGCTTAGATC
>DQAM01000037.1 GCA_003523545.1 Dysgonomonas sp. | reverse complement strand
TGTCCTTCCGTGTGGGGAGATGTGGCGCTGATACCCTTTGCAAGCCTGCTTTTTGCTGTCTTGCTCAACATGTTCTTAATCCCCGCTGCTCCCGGAATAGAAGTTCGCGGCCTGGGCGAAATGTTCCCTCTGAACGGTCCCAGCTGGTCTTTATTCTTCGAGTATATCGGCAACATACTTTATGCCCTGTTTATCCGCAGGCTTCCGACCAAAGGGCTTGCGGTGCTTGTTTTCCTGGCCGGATGCGGTCTGGCTTCCTTTGCCATATTCGGGCCGCTGGGCGATCTGTGCGTCGGATTCTCTCTGACAGGCACAGAATTTACCGGAGGATCGCTGCGCCTGCTGTTTTCCTTTTCTGCCGGACTGCTTCTCTCACGCATTTTCAAGCCCGTCCGTATAAAGGGAGCTTTCTGGATATGCGGTTTGTCTGTGGTTGCCCTTCTGGCAGTACCCCGCATAGGGGGAGCCGAACATTTGTGGATGAATGGTATATACGATACCTTGTGCTGCCTCGTGTTTTTCCCGCTTCTTGTTTATCTCGGCGCATCCGGAAAAAGCACTGATAAATATACTACCCGTATTTGTAAATTCTTCGGGGATATATCCTATCCTCTCTATATGGTTCATTATCCTTTCATTTACACTTATTACGCCTGGGTGAAGAATAACAACCTTACCTTCGAGGAATCGCTGCCCGGTGCGGCTGCGGTTGTCTTAGGAAGCATCGTGCTGGCTTATATCTGCCTGAAGTTGTATGATATACCTGTACGCAGATGGCTGACAGCCCGGTTTTTGAAACCCGGAAATAAGGTGTAGCCTTATGGTGCCGGAATAATTTGATTTTTGGTTCCTTAATAATAGGATTCACATACGTAAAGGGACTGCCCGGATAGCCGGACAGTCCCTTTCAGCATGAAAAAAACGGAGAGGTTTTACCTGTTTGTCAGTACGATAGGCGGCCTGCTGAAACTGCGTCCGTTTACTTCTTTGATAAGTAATACCGAGGTTACTTTGCTTGCTGTAACCACTACATTAGAATATCCTGCCGGAAGTTGAGCTGTGAGGTAATAAGTCGTTTTAGAAGGATTTCCCGATCCGTAGGGCATGTACACGCTCAAATAATTGCTGTAGTCGATAATCATGTACGATCCGTGCCCCGAAGTGTTTGAAGCCTGCGTAGTCTGCAGTTCGAACATAACCGTAACGGGCTGGCTGGCATATACCTGTGCATCGACACGGTTTCCGTCGGTATTCACTTTCTGATTGGTGAAGTATACGTCCTGTGCATTCAGCTTACTGCCTAAGGCTGTAACAGCGAATACCATGCAAAAAATAAACAGTAATTTTTTCATGATTGATTTGTTATTAAGTTAGTAAAATTTGCGACTTGCCGTTTGTGCTTGTCAACGACTAAAGATAGTGGAATATTTTTAATTTTTGTTTCTAAAACTTATTTTTTTTCTATCTTTATTATATAATAAAATAGGGAGTAAAAAGCATTAAAAAAGATATGGCCTGCCATATTATACAGGATTATACATTACAGAAGGATAAACGATGCAGTACATATCCATATAAGAGCGGTATGTGTCGGGTTTGTACTTTCACAACGGAATAATCTGTTACTGCTGATCCAAGTATATATGAATACAAATATAAGAGTTAAGCTTTGTCCGCGTTGCGGTCAAGAAACACATCCTTCGGTAGCCAGGTGCAGCCGTTGCAGGGAATGGCTCGGCGGGGCGGGGGGCTGTACGTTGTCTGATCGTATGGACAAAGATAGTCCCAGAACCGTAGAAGAACGGATTACAGAGGATAAATCGCTTTTACGGCGGCAGAATTTCTATCAGGCAAAGGTATTTTCGTTATTGCTTTACCCGGTTATATTTTCAATTATACCAAGTGTTATATTATTCGTATCGTCGGTCGAAGAGGGTAAGATGAACTTGTCAGTAATAGCATTTGTGGCAATTCTAATCTGTTCGGCTATCCATACGGTGTTTTTGTATCAGATTCGCAAGTTTGTTAACAAAAATTTCATTGCAGCCGAAAATTTTTCCCTCATGTGGTGGGGTACAGCATTGTCTTTTTTTGTTTTTTTGATTCTGGGTATTGCATGGGCTGGATTTGACTACGTTGCAAGCAATGATCATAAAATGATTATAAAAGCTTTTACTGCTTTATCGGTTGCAGTGTACCCGGTTTTTCTGGTTCTGTTGTATGAAGAGGTGCGTGACTCTGTCGCTGGTTTTTCGTCCGATATTCCCTGGTTCACAGTATCCTACGATATGCAGGGGTATCCCCGGAGAAGGATATTTGGTAATGTGATGATAACGTCATTCTTGTTTTTGATAAAAGCTCCTTATGTATTGTACAGACTATTCTCGGAAGCTGAGGCTTATACAGGAGAGTATGGATATCTCCCGGATATGAGATAATGAAAAATTTGAATAAAGAAAAAATATATCAATGGATTTGATTACGAGACAATGCCCCTATTGCGGGGAAGAAATACAGGTTGAAGCTCAGAAATGCCGTTATTGCCGCGAATGGCTGACAGCAGAGGATACTACAGCAGATATACATACCGAAGACCAATTGGAAGAACCTGAAGGAATCACCCTGCATAGTAGTATGTCTATGCCCGAAAGAGCGGTACAGCCGGAGAAAGCTCCAATTACAGATTCTGCCGCATACCGACAAACTTCCCCTGTTTCCTCATCCATACCAAAAGATGAATACCGACGCCCGTTATTAAGAGATCAGAATTTCGGGACGGGTAAGGCATGGTCGCTGGTCTTGCCTTTGGCAGCTTTTTTCGCAGCTTTATATATAAGTATACTGGATCATAACGATTATGTGCCTGCAATTTTCTGGGGGGCGGGGATTGCTTATACAATAGCTTTTGTCGTTTTGTTAAATATCCTGCTCGAATACATGCAGAATTTTGGAGTACCGGGTAACCTGCGAAGCAATATCCGTCTCACGCAGGCTGCTATGATAGGCCTGGCTCTATTTCTGTTTATGATTTGGGCAGTCTATCCGCGCAGTAACAACGGATTGTTTTTTTTCCTTTTCCTGCTTCTGCTGGTAGTTTTTATCGCGGCATTGTTCCTTACAGGCTTATCTATATATAAGGCCCGCGATAACGATTTTATAGGCGGCTGCGATACTTTGGGCGTTTTCATTATGGTAGGACTCTTCGTAAGCCTGATGTGGTATTTTATCCCCATATTCAGCTACCGTATGTTTTCCAGGGCCGAAAAATATTCCCGGCAATATGGAGCGGCAGGAGAGTGACATTTTTTTCAAATTTTTTTCCCTACATTTGTACCCGGAAGAAAAACAAGGAAGGTTTACATTTATTACAATATGAAAAAGCAGATATTTATCTCTTTAACCGTGGGCATTGCGCTGTTGGCAGCATGTACCTCAGAAAAAAAATCAAGCCCCCGGCAGGAGCAGAAATATATTTATACTGAAATAATGAGGGATTACAAGACTCCCGAAGCTATATTGATAGGGGAAGGCAAACCCGGCTTGTGGGAAAGGCCGTCCGACACGATAAAGGCACTCAGCCCCGAAGAAGCTTATCTCCAGGCATACGGGCGTTTCACTGCGACAATGATGTTTTACACCAAACACAACGAAGATACGATCGTATATACCTATCCCGAAAAGTTCACTTTGACTACTCCGGGGGGAACTGACATCATCGTAAACCTCGATATGCCCGACCGTAGAAAAAAAGAAAAAGAGATATGGGAAAGGCACCTTTCGACACAGAAACGGATAAACAAGGATGACAGCATAAAACTCGAAAAGCTTGAAAAAGCCCGCCAGGTGACCTTTTAATTCTTATTATAAAACAGATAGTATTCCAATATATAAAAACAGAGCCGCGAGCGGCTCTGTTTTTTTGTGTTCCGGAAGCCAATACGATAACAGCCGTGAGAAGCCAAGAATGCGCAGGGGGGCCGTCTGGCAATTTGGTGTGCAGTACAGGTTTCCAAATAAAAACTAACTATCGAAGATAATTTTCGCTACATTTGTT
>DQAM01000231.1 GCA_003523545.1 Dysgonomonas sp. | reverse complement strand
GCTTCAACCCCTTTTCACAGTTTTCCCAACCCTGCAAATCAGTTGCCCCGCTCCGTTTTCCTGAGAAACATATTAAATTATGCAAGCCTGCCGCTGAAACTTTGGGTATAACTTGTTCATAGCTTCTCACAAGTTCATCGTGAAGTTCTATCTGGTTGAAGCCCCTGTCGATTCCCAGCCCTGCACCTTCTGCCATAGCGACTGTAAGCCCTTGGCTGAGTACTATATCCCACTCTTCGGGTTTCAACAACTCTATCGACTCTATGCCTATTCTTTTACAAATCCGGCAAAACTCTGCCAGGTCATATTCGCCGAAACACCATTTGCTCACCGAATGTCTGATATTACCCTTCAATTTTCCACATCGAATATCTCCATCATTTAATATATTCGATGCAAAACCGGTAGGGATAATAGTTGTAAATCCTGTCGCAAGTATAGTTTTAATTGCCGTCCTTCTCGATATATTTCCCATAGTAACAGTACGGTTAATGTGAACATGTAAATGAAGCTTCTACTCTATATTTCCGATAATATCGCCGGCAATATCCAATGTTTTTTCAATTACCTCCCCTGCGACCTTGCCTGCACCTTCTAATAAATCTCCTGCATGGTCCCCAATTTTTTCCGCTCCCGATGATAGAGTCTCAGAAATATTTTCTAATATTTCTTCACCTTTTTGGGCAGAAGGAAGGCTCTCTTTAACTTTCGATACTGCATGCAGTATTCCGTCCACCACTATATCCAAATCTAAAAAAGAGTAAGAATCGTCTCTTTTTTCTTCTTTCTTTTTTTGTTCGTCTTCCATAATTCTCATTTGTAATTTGCAATCCTAACAAATATAAATAAAATCCGATATGTTTTATACTTATTGTTAGGAAAATAAAAGCTTTCATAAGAAATCAAAGCAGTCGAACTTTGTTAATATTCCTTATGTTATAAAATATAGAAGAAATAGTATTTCTTTTTTTATTAGCTTTATATCAAAATTAATCGGAAAGGAGGAATACGATGAAAAAAATACTATTTACTCTTCTGATACTGGCAGTTTCACTGCCTGCATTTAACCAGACCTTAGAAAATGATTCTCTCAATCTCGATTTGAGAAACGGGTTAGCCGGCAGTATTTCGTTAGACCGCTATCCGAATCTCAGGGAAAGGAATATATTCGACGAACAGCCTTCTTCATTGAGAGAGGGCCCCAAAGTATCGAGCGAATATAATGCAGATGACTCCTTAAAGGTAAATATGCATATTTACGTACCCGATTTCTATCAGGGTCCCATGTATAATTACCTATCCGATTCAAAATATCCATTTAACAACGATTATGCATATTATGCGGGATATGGAATAACCGACCGCAGCTGGCTCACAACCACCAGCAGGCACGATACATATCTTCAAATAGGTTCGTCAAGGTATATAAGCGCCACTTTCAATTACATGCTTACGGACAACCTGCTATTCTCGACAGAGGCTTATACAACCAGGTATACCGTTGGTATGAAAGCTTATGGTGATGCCGGAGTTAATGCCGCTCTGAAATATCAACTGAACGACCGTATTGCAATACATGGTTTCGGACAATATTCCGGCTTTTCTAAAAGAAATAAATTAGACCCTTCTTTTACACCCATGTATCCGGCCAGTAATTTCGGAGGAGCATTTGAGTATAAAGTAAATGATAAGTTTGGAATTATGGGCGGTATGGAACGCCAGCTTAATCCGATGACAGGCAAATGGAAGAACATACCGTTCATTATGCCGATATTTTATGGGAAATAATTAAGGAACTATTTTACGACAAACCATTTTTCATTTTTTATCGGTTCGTAATTTTGCATTTTTTGCAGTAGATCGTCAATATCACTGCTCACGATAAGCAGATCGAGATAATCTTCCTTTAGGAATCCATTTTTATACATGGTTTGAATAAACTGTATAAGAGAATCGTAATATCCGCTAATATTGAGGATACCAATCGGCTTTTTATGAAGTGATAACTGGGCCCAGGTCAGCATTTCGAAAAGTTCTTCCATAGTTCCGAAACCTCCCGGCAAGCCGATAAATCCGTCGGACAGTTCGCTCATTTTAGCCTTTCTTTCATGCATCGTTTCTACAAAAATAATCTCAGTCAGGCTTATATGCTGTAATTCTTTTTCGGCAAGGAAATGAGGAAGCACCCCGATAGCTTTGCCCCCATTGTCGAGCACTCCATCTGCCACAGCACCCATTAACCCTACTTTTGCTCCTCCGTATACTAATTCAATATTCTTCTGGGCCAATGCTTTGCCAGTCTCATATGCTTTTACTTTAAATATTTCGTTGGAACCTGAACTCGATCCGCAATAAACAGCAATTCTATTCATATCTATTCTATTTTTTCAACACAAAGATAAACCCTTTGTGTGCTTTTACTGTTAAAATATGGTAACATGTTGGTTATAATTTAATCTTAAAGATTAATATTGTGTCTGACTATAATATAAACATGATTGCTATGATACGATTGTTTTTCTCTTTACTTTTTATATTTACATCATTTGTTGCTTTTGGACAACAGGAATGGAGAGATCTTGCCGTGACCGAAAATTCTGAAATATATGTAGACTCATTGACTATAAAAGAAGCGGACGGACTCATATACGCCACTACAAAAACCATTTATACCACTCAGGAAGCACGTGACAAGTATGTAAATAATATAAAACAGACTTTTCAGGCAAAAGATGCTGATAAAAAGATCGCAAAATGGGATGGTTTTACTTATACCATCACGAAAGGAGTATATGACTGTGCCAATAAACGTTTTAAGATTACGCAAATTGAGGATTACAGGAGAGATGATAAACGGATTATAAGAACCAAAACAAAAGAAAAAGATTCCAAATGGTTGAATGTCGATATTGATACGGTAGGCGATTATGTCCTGTTCTATATCTGCGATTTTGAAAACAGATAAAATACAAAGACATCTACTCTATATAATACCATGAATAAAATATGAGAAAAAAATTCTTTTGTTGTCTCTTAGTGCTGATACAAATATGCGCTTATGGACAATCTGATTATGACCTGTATATTGTTAATGACCCTGACGGATATGTAAATAAAAGAAGCGGGCCGGGGCTTGAACATGATATATCCGCAGAGGTATACAATAAAACCATCTTAATACATTACAAGGATCGCCCCATCAATAACGGCTGGGTTCCTGTATCTAAGATATACAAAGAATCACAAGACAAAATATATAAAGGGACATATTCATATATCTACAAAAACAGATTGAAACTTTTAGACCGAGGCGCCTCTCAAAAAATAAACAAAATACTATTGTCTTCCTCGATATATGGTCCGCTTAATGTACAATTATTGAGCGATAGCATGCCTGACATTTTGGTTATGAATAACGAAGGAGATTGCGAGCTCCAAGTCATCGATATAAATAAAAACCATACAATTTTATCAACCGGTATTCCGGTTTGTTTTGATATTATCCAGGGAGATACCCTTACATTTAGCTGTATGTATGAAGGCGGATATCCCCGGGCACCTATGTTTACCATTTATAAAATATACAAGAAAAAGAATGGTGATTATGATTTTTATACAGAGATTTTTCCTGAACCTCGTAAAGTGTCTAAAGAAAAAGCAGAAGAGATGGTATCTTCTATCAGGAAAGATATAAAGGAATCGTTGGGAAACAATAAATTCTTGTTCTATCAGCTCCCTGACTTTTATAAATATTGTGGTCAGTTATTCACAGCCTATTGTTCGGGGGTTGACGCACTGGATATCATCCACGATTCAGGATGTGATGCTTCAATTTGCCATAGTTTAGATGATTTTTCAGCAATGATAGAGGCATATAATAAAAGTAAAAATAGAGAGTAATTTTTTATGAGATAATATTTACCTTTTTTCTTTTCTCTTTCCGATATATAATTGCAAACCAAGAAGGCAATATAATCCCTTTACAAACCGAAGAAATAGCTATAGCCCACCATACACCCACTATTCCCATCTGCGAAGCCAGGAAATACGCAAGAGGAATGCGCAGTGCATTAAACGTTATACTGATCACCGCAGGCTCTACTG
>DQAM01000230.1 GCA_003523545.1 Dysgonomonas sp. | reverse complement strand
GACGCTCTTCCGATCTCGAAAATGGGCAAGATTGGAGGGAAAGATTTTCGCGATTTTGAAAATTCACATTTGGAGTTCGATAATGAAACTGCTTTATTTAGGAGAGCAAATGAAACTTATAACCTGCAAAGGGTACCTACTGAAATAGAATTAGAATATGGATTGAGAAAAGAAATCGATAAATATATCCATAATCTTCAAGAAATATGAATTTATCTCTAATACTTTCAGAAGCATATAACCTCAAAGATTGTATAATTACCGAACAACAAGGAGGCTGGACATCTCTTGCTTATCGGGTGGAGAACAGTTCTGGTGTTTATTTCTTGAAAGTATACGATAAGAAAAGAAAATCGACAGCTAAATGGACTGCACTAATAGACAATTATATCCCGATTGTCATTTGGCTGAACGATAATTTTCTGAAGGCTAGAATAATTGAACCAATCCTTACTTCTGATAATGCTTGCAAATACGAAAATCGAGATATTATCTGTTTATTATTTAAATATATAGATGGAGAAACAATTGGGGATAACCCCTTAAATAACCAACAAATAGAAGAACTTGCTGATATAATTTCAGAACTGCATTCACATGGGGACGATGTACCTTTTTCCAAAGAGGCAATAACAGAAAATTACGAACTAGCATTCAATAATGAGTTACTATATTTTTTAGATACTGAAAATGAGAACAGAGAACTTAAAGACATCGTTTCTCCTTTCAGTCAAAAAATTAAGGACTTAATCGAACGCATAGAAAATTTAAAAGGTTTAATAAAGCATAAACAAATCCCTTTTGTTTTATGCCATTCCGATATACATAACTGGAATCTGATGCAAACAAAAAAAAATCTAGTTTTTATTGATTGGGAAGGATTGAAATATGCCCCTGCTGAAAGCGATTTATATGCACTTGTAAATGAGCCTTATTTTGATAAATTTTTATCAGTTTACCGGAAAAAACATACTGATTATATCCCGGATGAAGATATATTACTTTTTTATAAATATAGGCTAAAGCTGGAAGAGGTATGGGAGTTTATTGAGTTATGGCGGACTGCTGAGCTTAAAGATGCTTTGAAAAAAGAGAATCTATTTGGATTAAAAAATGAACTCTTATCTTTGTAAAAGAGAACAATAAAAATTTTATTATGGATAACACCTATAAATTAGCAACATTGGCATTAGGGGCTTTTTTGCCTGTTACACAATACGCCCAACAAACTGACAAACCGAATATTATCCTCATTATGACCGACCAGCAACGATTTGATTGTGTCGGAGCAATGGGTAACCCTTATATTTCAACTCCCAATATAGATGCTTTGGCTGGTGACGGGGCATTATTTATGAATGCTTATTCATCCACACCCAGCAGTACGCCTGCGCGTGCGGGTCTGTTAACCGGTTGCAGTCCGTGGAAACATGGTATGCTAGGATACTCGAAAGTAGCGCAAAAATATCCTTACGAAATGCCTGAAATGCTGAAAGATGCAGGCTATTATACATTTGGAATCGGAAAATTGCACTACACTCCTCAACGGAATCTGCATGGTTATCATGGAGCATTGCTGGATGAATCGGGCAGGGTAGAGTCTCCCGATTTTGTTAGCGATTACCGTCAGTGGTTCAAAATGGAAGCTCCCGGATTGAATCCCGATGAAACAGGAATCGGCTGGAATGCACATCAAGGGAAGACGTATGTTCTGGAAGAAAGACTGCATCCCACTCAATGGACAGGAAATCAAGCCATACGTTTTATCCAGAATTACAATTTAGAGCAACCCTTATTTTTGAAAATATCCTTCGCCCGTCCCCACAGTCCTTACGACCCGCCACAACATTATGCGGATATGTATAAAGGCAAGCAGGTTATTGAACCGTACATCGGAGATTGGTGTCAGCAGTGTGCCGACCGTCCTAACACACCCGATGCGCCTTTTGGAGACTTCGGAAAGGAACATGCTGTGGAGTCACGCCAATATTATTACGGAGCTATTACCTTTATAGATGACCAAATCGGTAGGATTATTGAAGCCTTGAAAAAGGAGAATTTATATGATAATTCTTTGATAGTCTTCGTTTCAGACCATGGAGATATGCTTGGCGACCATTATCATTGGCGTAAAACGTATGCGTATGAAGGTTCTTCGCATGTGCCGTTTATAGTCAAGCCTCCGAAAAATATGAATGTAGATAAGAATGTCAAACTGGAACAAGTGGTCGAATTAAGGGACGTGTTACCTACATTTCTGGAGGTTGCAGGAGTCGATAAACCCGATGAAATGGATGGTATGTCTATAATTTCCTTATTAAAGGATGGCAAAGCTGAGTGGCGTCCGTATATCGATATGGAACATGCCGCAATATATGAGCCGAATAATTACTGGGCGGGATTAACCGATGGAAAAATGAAATATGTCTGGTTTTTCCGTACAGGAGAAGAACAATTGTTCAATCTGACTGTTGATAAAGGAGAAACGAATAATCTGGCTAAAGACAAAAAATACGATAAGGAACTTATAAAATGGCGTCAGTATATGGTTCAGCATCTGAGCGAAAGAGGTGAGCCTTATGTAAAAGACGGTAACTTGAACGTTTTTAAAGAAAATATCCTCCTTAGTCCAAATTATCCGAAAGCAGAACAATAATTTATTTATTTTTTAGTTTTATATAAAGCGACCTGCTAATTACATATAATTGTACGCGTGGGTTGTCTATAGAATAAAAATTAAATGCTTATGGAAAGGAACACACCCAAAACTCTAGAGGAATTTATAATCGAAAGACAACACGATTTTCAGTATTCGACAGGAGAGCTTTCAAGACTTCTCAATTCTATTTCTCTTGCCGCCCGAGTGGTAAGCCACAAGGTCAAAAAGGCCGGTTTGACCGATATAATGGGAGCTGTCGGACACAAAAATGTTCAGGGAGAGGACCAGCAAAAATTAGATGTATTTGCGAATAAAGTTTTTGT
>DQAM01000197.1 GCA_003523545.1 Dysgonomonas sp. | reverse complement strand
TTAAACAGAGGAAGCATATAACGGATAAAATCGAAGCTTTCGGCATCACTTGCATCCAAATCCCAATGTGCACACTTCTCAAAGTATTTCCAGGCTTTCTCTTTGTCGTATTTATTCAGGTAATCTATCAGCTGTCCCATCTGGGCGAGGTGCGATGTTTTATCTTTATCCAGTTTCGATAATTCGGCTTCCGCTTTTTCGAAGAAATCTTTTGCCCTCGTATCCCCGGCTTTTTCAAGATAATAGCTGTAATCGCAAAAAGCACAAAAAGGCTGTTCACTGCACCAGGATTTAAAAGTAATCAAATCGTGGCCTTTTACTATAGCCTCATCAAATTGGTTACTCAACAATGCCAATTCCACCGCAGCTCCTAATTCGCAAGGTATACAGTCCGACATCCCGTCTCTTTCTGTTTCATCCCTTTTGGACAGGGCTTCCCCTGCTTCCTCTAATCGCCCGTGAAACACATGACGGTAAACAAGGAGATTGTAATACGAATGGTCGGTATACCCGTTCCTTTTCAGCCTGTTCCGGTAATCCTCCAAAATATGATCTACCTGTTCGGGCAAAATAAGGGGATTACGGATCGAATATTCGACCATCCATTTATATTGCCACAGGAAATCGTCTTCATCCAGCAAATCAGGGTCGTTGTCATAAGCATCCAATATCCATACGAAAGCAGGAAAACCTTCGGTCTGATTCGGCGTGTTAATTTCCGCCCTTATCAGATCCAGCCTTAAATCTACCCCCCATTCCTTATCATTGTTGGCATCGGCAATATGTATTGCCTGTTTCAGTAAATTAATTTTATCTTCGGGACGGGAAGAGGCATCCACTTTCAATAATATTTTCTGTATTTCCAGGTTATGATTCATATCGCTTATATTTCTATTCCAAACAAAGATAAGATAATTCGCATTAAAATTCAATTCGATAAATACCTACTTATCAACAATAATATTCTATGTTTTTGTATCTTTGCACGTCAAAATAATTTTACTCCCGGATGGCTGTTAAACTAACAAAAAAATACGATCTCCACATCGAAGAGGCCGCACAAAAGATTCGACATATTGTGCGCAATACTCCCCTTGAATATAATCATACCTTATCGAATCGTTTTCAGGCCAATGTTTATCTGAAACGTGAAGATCTCCAAATCGTCCGTTCTTATAAATTGCGCGGTGCTTACAATATGATGAGCAGCCTTTCGTCGGCACTTCTGGCAAAAGGAGTTGTGTGTGCCAGTGCGGGCAATCATGCACAGGGAGTAGCATATAGCTGCAACCACATGAAAGTAAGAGGCGTAATATTTATGCCTAAGATTACTCCGAAACAGAAGGTAGAACAGACAAAAATGTTCGGCAACGGTTATGTGGAAATCATATTGGTAGGAGATACCTTTGACGAAAGTGCAGATGCTGCTAAAAAATACACACAAGACCATAACATGACCTTTATTCCTCCTTTCGACGATCTCCGCATTATCGAAGGACAAGGTACTGTCGGCATGGAAATAATCGAACAGTTTACCGAAGGAAAAATCGATTATCTATTTATTCCCCACGGAGGGGGAGGACTTTGTTCGGGCGTAGGAGCATATATCAAAGACCATTCACCTAAAACTCGTGTAATCGGTGTAGAACCGGCAGGAGCTGCCAGCATGAAAGCCGCCCTGAAAGCCGGACACCCGGTAACCCTCGAAAATATAGACAAATTTGTTGACGGGGCAGCTGTCAAAAGAATCGGCGACATCACCTATTCCATTTGCGAAGAAGTATTGGACAAGGTATGTCTTGTCCCCGAAGGCGAAGTCTGCTCGACTATCCTCAAACTGTACAACGAAGACGCCATTGTAGCCGAACCTGCCGGTGCTCTTTCTATAGCTGCATTGAGCCATTATTCATCGGAAATCAAAGGACAAAACGTGGTTTGTATTGTGAGCGGGAGCAACAACGACATCAACCGCATGCAGGAAATCAAAGAACGTTCACTGATATTCGAAGGACTAAAACATTATTTTATAGTGCGTTTTCCCCAGCGCCCCAATGCCCTGCGTGATTTTGTCAATCAGGTCCTTAATGAGCACGTGGACATTGTACGCTTCGAGTACATGAAGAAAAATGAGCGGGAAACCGGTCCTGCCCTGGTGGGTATCGAACTCGATTCTTATACAGAATATGAAAAATTGTGGGAAAGGATGAAACAATACGGGCTCGATTTCACCCCCCTCGACCCGGCAAGCGATCTCGGAAAATATATCGTGTAAACAATAAAAAGACATTTTTTCTGTTATATACATTACAAACATCTAAAATATTAACAGAAAATGTGTGGAATTGTAGGATATATTGGTTTTAGGGAAGCATACCCTATATTGATCAAAGGACTTCGTCGTTTAGAATACAGAGGATATGATAGTGCAGGGATAGCACTTATTGATAATAATGAAGAATTATCGGTCTATAAAGCTAAAGGAAGGGTTTCAGACCTTGAAGAATCAGTAAAAGACAAAGACATAAACGGCACTATCGGGATCGCTCATACACGTTGGGCTACTCATGGAGAACCAAGCAATGCGAATGCACATCCCCATTATTCCCAATCGGAAACAATCGCCCTTATTCATAACGGCATTATAGAAAACCATGCCGTATTAAAAACCCAACTTGAAGAAAAAGGATATAAATTCCAGAGCAGTACCGACACGGAAGTACTGGTACAATTTATCGAATATATCAAATCATTGAATAATTGCGATCTTTTTTCAGCTGTACAAATTGCACTTAAGCAGGTTGTAGGCGCATATGCAATAGCTATCATAGAGAAAGGTAATCCTGATCAGATAATTGCCGCACGCAAAAGCAGTCCCCTCGTGATTGGAATCGGTGAAGGCGAGTTTTTTCTGGGTTCAGATGCATCCCCCATTATTGAATATACCAATAGGGTTATTTATCTGAATGATGAAGAAATAGCTCTGATAAAAAGAAATGAAGAGCCTAAAATTTTTACTATTTCCAATGTGGAGATAACTCACGAAATAAAAGAGCTGGAAATGAATCTCAGTGAATTGGAACGCGGAGGATTTCCCCATTATATGCTGAAAGAGATATTCGAACAACCCGAGACGCTCAAAAACTGTATGAGTGGACGTATCAATGTGGAAGGCACACATATTACACTTTCGGGGATTATTGATTTCAAAGAAAAATTCATAAATGCAAGGCGTATTATCATTATTGCATGCGGGACATCATGGCATGCGGGACTTATCGGAGAATATCTTTTCGAAGAATTCTGCCGTGTACCTGTCGAGGTAGAATATGCTTCTGAATTTCGCTACCGCAACCCTGTTATTTACAAAGATGATGTAGTGATAGCCATTTCCCAATCAGGAGAAACTGCCGATTCGCTGGCAGCTATCGAGTCGGCGCGCAAGGCAGGTGCTTTCGTGTATGGTGTATGTAATGTTATCGGCTCCTCTATTCCCCGCAATACAGACTCAGGATCATATACACATTGCGGACATGAAATCGGAGTGGCTTCTACAAAAGCCTTTACTGCGCAAGTTACCGTCCTTACGATGATGGCTTTAGCTATTGCGAAAGAAAAAGGAACTGTAAACAATGAACGTTATTTATCCATCATCAAAGAACTTCAGAATATTCCTGCAAAAATAAAAACCATCCTTTCTCATAACGATAAGATTAAGGAACTCTCTTTAATCTTTACTTATGCTCAGAATTTCATATATCTGGGACGCGGATATAGCTATCCGATAGCCTTGGAAGGTGCCCTCAAACTGAAAGAGATTTCCTATATTCATGCGGAAGGATATCCTTCTGCGGAAATGAAGCACGGCCCGATTGCACTTATCGACAATGAAATGCCGGTTGTCGCCATAGCTACCAACAACACGATTTATGAAAAAGTAGTAAGCAATGTTCAGGAGATCAAAGCACGTAAGGGCAGAATAATTGCTATCATTAACGAAGGAGACGAAGGCATAAAAGAACTTGCAGATCATTATATAGAAGTTCCTTCGACTCTCGAATGTCTCGATCCGTTATTATCCTGCATCCCGTTACAATTATTGGCTTATCACATTGCCGTAAATAAAAACAGGGACGTAGATATGCCGCGAAATCTGGCAAAATCAGTAACAGTGGAATAATATAGATATATTTTCAACACCAATAAAAAAAGGCTTAACGACAAACGATGGGCAGAAGAAAAATCTGACCATTTTTATTAACAAAAGCCATTAAGTTAATATATTTTTATACCCAACATTATTCTAAAATATTACTTAACCGATAGAACATTCTTTCTTATCATTTGTCTTTAATATAAACATAAAAAACAAAGATTATGAACAGAGAAAAAATGATAAAGAAAGATATAGCTAACAAACAAGCTCAGGCACGGGATGAATATGCCAAGAATAAACCTTTATATTCTCAGGAAAAATTAAAGGCAAAGGCAGAATATTTTGCCGATTCGAATAAAAAGGATACGGAAAACAAAGAAACAGAAGAACAAAGCAGAGAAGAAAAAGACAATCTAAAATAGTATTTGTCCGGGGTAATAATTATAATGCACTTTGTGCGTTTTTATTTCGATAATATTTTAAGAGACCTGCACTTAATTGTTTCGGGTAGGGATTTATTTTGAATAAGCCTTTCCAACAAATGCGGGTATTCCAGACCCCGTTCATAAAAATATCCTTCTAACAAATTCACTTTAAACTCCCTGTTCGGCATCAGCTGGTA
>DQAM01000199.1 GCA_003523545.1 Dysgonomonas sp. | reverse complement strand
CCTGAATAACGATTATTCTTTTTCGCTGGAGGGTTACTATAAATGGATGGATAACCTGCTGGATTACAAAGAGGGATATAATTTTCTTCCGTCTACTACCGGCTGGCAAAATAAACTTGCTTCGGGAAAAGGATGGTCGTATGGAGCTGATTTCATTGTAAGAAAAGAAACAGGGCGCATCACCGGATATATCGGATACGGGCTTATGTGGGCAAATCGTAAATTCGATGAAATCAACGACGGGAGGACATATCCGTCCAAATACGATAACCGCCACAAGATTAATATAGTGGCGAATTGGAAACTGAGTAATAATGTGGAACTAAATGCCGGATGGACTTATATGACAGGTAACAGGGTAACGATATCGCTTGAAAACTATCAGAATCTGGATATTGCCGGATTCCCGCCCGGGCTGGCTCCTACCGATCCATATTTTTCGGAGGATTATCCGGGAGTAAATTATTACGACAAGAAAAATAATGTCCGTATGCCTGCTTATCACAGGCTCGATTTAGGGATCAATATATACCGTCCTAAAAAAAACGGACATATGGGTATCTGGAATGTAAGTATATATAATGTCTATTCCCGCATGAATCCGATTGCAATCACTAAAGAATCGTTATACCGGGATTATTATCCAGTACCTGCATCGGAACGGAAATGGAACAATAAATTCAAGACTCTGAGCTTGTTTCCAATAATTCCTTCATTATCATACACATATAAATTTTGAGAGTTATGAATAATAAACTTTATTGTCTGATAATATTAATATCTTTCATAGCGTTGCATTCCTGCTATGCGGACATCGATCTGGAAAAATACCGGGAAGCTCCCAAAGCTGTTCTCAATTGCGCTGTATCGCCTGATACCATTGTTATGGCGAGCATCAGCCGAACCTGGTTTTTTACGGAAAACAACCCCAATGTGTCTTTACAAGGGGCAGATGTAAAACTTTACATAAACGATATATTCCGGGAACAAATGCTGTGGAAAGATATCACGCAGGAAGGTTCGCTGAATGCAAGGGGAATTTATGTGTCCAGTATTACTCCACTACCGGGAGATGTGGTAAAGGTAACTGCTTCGACCGAATACGGGGAAATATGGGCAGAGGATATTGTTCCGCCTCAGCCTGAAATACTGGATGTAAAAATATCGTACCGTAGGTTTGACAACGGTAGTGGTACTTATTTCCCTGGAGGATATGAGACGGCGCTTCAGGTAGAAACCAGATATGAAATTACTTTTCAGGACAATCCCGATGAAGAGAATTATTATTTGGTGCGTATTTCTGTACCCGATTCAGAGGAATATGAAACATTGTATCCTTTGGATTACTCCGGAGATCCTGTATTTATCGGGGAAGAATCTATTTTCGGAGGTTCTTTTGAAGGTAAATTCCTGGAGGGGCAGGGAGGCCGTACTTTTTCGGACGAGACGATTAACGGGAAGAAGTATACTTTGATAGTTAAGGAAACATATATGGATGAATACTATTTTAAGGACAAAACACACGAGCGGGTAATTTCGCTCTATGCTTTATCAAAATCGTATTATCAGTATTTTACTTCAATTCAGTATCTGACCGACAGCCAGATTATGCAGAATATGGCCGATTATGGACTGACCGAACCACGAAGGATTTTCAGCAATGTTCAGGGCGGGGGTACCGGAATTTTGGGAGCCAGCCAGCATGTGGAAAAAATTGTTACTCTCGAGGCTTCATTTGATTAAATAAAAAATTTATGAAACAAAGAACTATAAAAAACAGCTTTTCTTTGAATGGGAAAGGATTACATACGGGACAGAATCTTACTATTACATTTCATCCGGCTCCGGAAAACCATGGCTATAAAATCAGGCGTGTGGATATAGGAGGTTACCCTGTCATAGATGCAGTTGCCGAAAATGTTACAGCAACCCAGCGTGGAACTGTACTTAGCAGACAGGGTTTACAGGTAAGTACGGTAGAACATGCCCTGGCAGCTTTGTACGCCTCTGAGATAGACAACTGCCTTATAGATATAGACGGCCCGGAGTTCCCTATTCTGGATGGTAGTTCCATTCTCTTTATAAATAAAATAAAACAAGCCGGGACATTACAGCAAAGTACCGAACGGGAATACATTAATTTTAAAGATGAGGTTATCCGGGTTTTTGATAAAATTACGGGTTCGTATATGATATTACTGCCCGACGAAAATTTCAGTATCCAGACCCATATAGATTTTAATTCGCCTGTCTTAAAGCCCCAGGATGCTTTACTTCTCGGCTTATGTGATTTTGAAAAGCAGATTGCCTCTTCCCGTACTTTTGTATTCGTCAGGGAAATAGAACCGCTTTTGTTCAATAATCTCATAAAAGGCGGAGACCTCGATAATGCTATAGTAATCTATGATAAGCGTATGGCTCAGTCCGATTATGACAGGCTTGCAGATAAATTGGGTTCGGAGAGAAAAGATGCTTCCCATCTCGGATATATTATGAATAAGCCTTTGCTTTATCCGAATGAGCCTGCCAGGCATAAGCTTCTCGATGTGATGGGAGATATTGCTTTAACAGGTCATTTTATCAAAGGTAAAGTTATAGCTAATTGTCCCGGACACCATATCAACAATCTTTTTGCGAGGGCTATCAGAGAAAAGATACATGAATACCATTATGATGAAGCGGGATAGTATATATGTTAATTTAATAAAAAACCATCCTGGATTTTATCATCCCCGGATGGTTTTTTGGAAAGTGTACATTGTTTAATGCTTATCTCAGGTTAAGTTTTTTTTCTCGGTTTGCTGGTTGCCATTTTATTCGTCACTATCTTGGTCTGTAACGGTACAGGGTTTTCCAATACATTTACTATTATACTTGCACGTACGGAGCGGTATGCCTCATCATGGTAAGGACCTGCATTATGGCTGTCGTCTTTTTTGCCTTTTATATCATATTCTATTACTGCCCTGTCCTTAAAAACATTAGCGGGTTTAAAAGTTACCTGTCCGTTGGAAGAATCATATTTCCATATACCCTGGCTGTTGGTATATTCAATTACCGTTTCCCCGCTGCCCAGCGAAAGTATAGTCCCGTTATCGATAAACCTGAATGCCAGAGGATCTATATTATTTTTGTCCCCTGTCTGAATTCTTCTAATTACTCCTTCATAAGCAAGGTCGTTTTCGTATGGTGTGATCACTGCTGTCTGATGCGTATAAATCTCGGTTGAATCGTCATAAGCTTCTGCCGATCTCGGCAGCATGATGCGGAGGTTCTTTATCACATGGTAGTTTTTCTCCTCACCGGTAGATGCGGCAAATCCTATCCGTAATTTATCAGGTACTTTTGTATTAAGATCAGTGCTTAATGGATTAAATCTGAGGGTTGAGGTTGTATTATAATCACCGTTGGATCCGTCACCGGATGAAGGTTCGGGCAGTGAGTTTTCCTGATAGTGTATTTTTTCGATATAGTGGTAATCGTTTATTACAGTTTCCAGCACATTTCCGTGTTGAATTTTGACTGTCACTAGAAAACCTTTATTCGGGTCTATATGTTCGGGTACGGGCAGCAGCTCGATGATTGCTTTACGATATGCCGGATTAGAGGTTTCGTTATCATTGAAGGTCGATTTCCCGGCTATGGTGAACAGACTGCCTTTATAATCTGTTATCAGGTTATATTCTCCATTGGTAGGATTTATTACAAATCCGGGTCTGTCATCTGTATTCTTTACATTGTCGGTATTATTGGTAGATTGTGTAATCAGTACAGGATAGCCGGTAAATCCTTCATCTAATCTGTCTGGTTTCAATTTAACTCCTCTGGCACCTCTTAGGGTTACCTGATTGGCTGTATTATATCCCATATCTTTAGATCCCCTAATAGCCATGCCGAAGGGGATTCCGTTTACACGGGAGTTTTTCTGGTAACGGAGTCCTTTATAATTTCCGAATTCGTCGAGTGCTACACCAAGATAACCACCCTTTAGTCCCGCCATACGTTGTGAATCATACGATGGCGTAGTACGGTTATAACAGTATCCCAAACCTGCTCCATTTGCGCCGATAGTAGGAGTTATGCTTGCATCGAACAGGAACATGGTAATTCCGTCCCCACCCGATCCTGAAGAACCGTATACCATGTATTCGAATTCTACCCGTATTCCGTTTTTAGAGGTAAACTGCCTGTTATTTATAAATGCAGCACCAAAAGACGTATATTCATTGGGTGTAAGCTCCAGACCGTGATTTTGGATAAACTTAGCTTTATTGGGAAGAGCCCCTTGTGCACTAGGTAAAGATACCTCGGATGGTTGTCCATTTTTAAGGCTTTGTTCGTAAGGAAAGTCTCCAAACTCAGAAGCTTGTTGAGAATAGACTGCCAGGTTTGTATGGAACAGAAACAGGAATGCTGCTACAACTGCGATGTAGTTCCTTATGTCTGAAAATAGAGTTCTCATGCCGGCCTTGTTTTATTTTACGACAAATACAATGTTTATAAATGAACAGCATACTTCTGCGGGCAGGCTGGCCTGGAGAGTATATGTCATTTTTCCATCTGCAGAAACATTGACAGTGTCAAAAATATCTTCGTCGTAATCGGTTATATAATAATGAAGATCCGACCTCCCAAAAACAGGTATGGGATCGGTAGTACTGGCCGCCTTGGGATGAGTAAATTGTTGTTCGTATTTTTCATACAAGTCGATACCCTGAGCAGGCGGTGGCGTACTCAGATCGATTTCGATAGATGGCATATAGAAAAAACCGACTTCTTTCTGGATGCCTGCTTTCTGCCATTTTCCGCCGTCCCAAGTGTATATTCCAGCCTCCACATTAATAGAGCCGTCCTGTTTGTTGCTTCCTACATTATACACTGTCAATCCTTTATGTCTCTTCTGCTGTTCTTCCGAGTTGATTTCCGAATCGGCAATACCCGAAAAAACATTCAATCGCGACAAATCCTCTATCTCTACACGAGGAAACAGTATTCCTCCTCCTGTAGACGATACATCCCCCTGGTCTCCCCCGTCTTTAGTTTTAATTTCCAGAAGCGCAGCTTTTGCAGGCTCAAGATCGCTTCCTATTGTTACCTGTGCGTACAGCCTACTCGTTGCCATTACAATGACATTCAGTACAAATAATATAAGTACACACCTGATTAGAGCATGGTCATTAATTTTTTTTAATTTTTTCATTTAACTTTCCCCTTTTTTTAACTTCTCTTATATTTGATAACCATTATCAATGCAAATTTAGAGTAGAAAATTGGAT
>DQAM01000200.1:381-5129 GCA_003523545.1 Dysgonomonas sp. | reverse complement strand
AAGCTCCTTCTTATCTCTTATGATATTATCATCAGCAAAAAGCACCCCGTTTTTTTTCAGGTAAACCAGGCTTTTAGAGTCCGAAATATTTAGTGTATGCAGATTCGTGTTTCCTTTTACTTTTCGGTCTACCCGTTCATCTACCAAGCCTTTCACCCGGTATTTGCTGTTATTGGCATTCAATATCTGGGCGAATGTTATGTTGTCATGATTAATTCCCCATAAATATACAGGAATCAGAGGTTCTGAACGATATTTCAAAGTCAACGACTGATACGTATAAACCACAAATATACGGAAGCCTAGGATTCCCATCAGAGACAACATAAAGAGAACGCAGGTGTATACCATAGCAACACTACCTGAAGGGCCGATGAAGATGTAGAATATCGCAAAGACCATGCAATCTGCCAAAATCAAGGATAAAATGAGCCGTGAAAAATCATGTGCAGTAGAATATCGGATGATGCCCCGATATGTACCAAACAATAAAAAAAATACAAAATTGGATAATAAGGTTACCTTCAAGAACATCATCAAGTCCGGATGTGACCTAACCCCAAAATTATCATACATCTTATCGCTTATCAGATAAGATATAACTGCAGCAAAAAATATTATAGATAAATCTATAAGTAAGATAAACCACCTGCTAAGTATACGATTTTCTAAGAAAGTCGTATAGATCTTTCTTATAATTTTACTAATCATAATTACCTGTGTTCGTAAACCTTCTCTCTAAGATTGCCTTAATAATATAAATACAAGGATTAAGTATTTATATCCAATCTATTTGTTAGATATCCATGTTAGTAAGAAAAGTCAAAGCAACTTACAATCCCCATTACTAATTATAGATATAAAGGCTCATTCTCTACTAAATCATTCTCTACTTTTCTCCATAGCCGTATCCTTTTGAATACCCATAACGGTATCCTGAATACTTATCCAAAGATGAATCATTCAGAACAATATACATGTTATGCAAGCGATTGTTTTTCTTTTGCATATTTATAAAATTTATGCTCTCTTTAGGAGTTACATTCTCCCTTACTACATATATAGTCGCATCAATGTATTTATCGAACAGATATGTATCCGAAACCATACCTACCGGTGCTGTATCGATAACCACTATATCGTAAACTTCTTTTGCCTGTAACAATAACTCTCCCAGTTTAGGGCTCATTAATAATTCATTGGGATTAGGAGGTATTACACCGGAGACCAGAATATCAAGATTGGGATATTCCTCTTTGCGCACTATATAATCTTTCCAATCTGTATCCTCACTTGCCAGGTAGTTTGTCAGCCCCCGCTTTGCATCTAAGTTTAGATACTTATTGAGCTTAGGCTTCCTGATATCACCTCCTATCAGCAATACTTTTTTACTAGCCAATACGTATGTCATGGCTAAGTTTACACTGACGAAAGATTTACCTTCTTCGGTCAATGTGGATGTAAGCAATAATATTTTATGATTCTGATTTTTTAAGATGAAATTTATATTATTCCTCAACGACCTGAATAACTCGGCAGTATCACTCTTAGGCTGGTTATATACCACTAAAGGATGTTTAGACGCATTTTTATTTATTTGTCCAATAACACTTACTTTAGATAATTTCTCCAGTTCGGTACGGTTCGTGATCCTTGTCTTAAACAGATTGATCAGGTAAATAATAACGATCGGGATCAGGAAACCAAGTATAAATGATGCCAGCAGGATGACCTTGCTTTTGGGTGCTACAGGAAGTATTTTTATTTGCGGGGAAGCTATTATCCGCGCTTTATCCGAGATGGAAGCAATAGATATGTTTGTTTCCTCACGCTTCTGCATCAGGAATAAAAAAAGACTTTCTTTAACCTGTTGCTGCCTTACCCTTTCGAGAAGCCCTTTTTCCTGCTGAGGTATGGTCTGTATCCGGTACATCGTAGAACCTGACAAACGTTGCAGGTCTTGTTTCGAGATATTGTACGCCTGCCTTACATTTTTGAGTGATCCCGATATACTGTTGCGCATGTTGGTAATTTCTTCCACCACTCTTTTGCGCATAGGATTTTCTTCTCCCGTACTTTTCAACAATGCTTCCGAATTTAAAAGCTTTGTATTGTATTCACTTATAATCTGAGATAGTGCAGGGTCTGATACCCCCAAATTAGGTATTATCGAAAGCTCTTTGGACGGATCGCTTACATACTGATCCACCATATTTATTACATTCAGCTGCGTTTCGACATCCATCAACCTCTCCCTGTTCTGCCCTGATTGCTGGATAGACATCTGTGCTTCCGAAGCCAGGTCCGCTATCTGATGCTGTTGTTTGTAGCTGACTACGTCGCGTTCCACATCACTCAACTCTACAGCAATTTCCTTCAGACGGTCATTGATAAAAAGAGCGGTATTATAAGCTATTTGGTTATTTACCCTGACATTCTGCAGATTAAACTGCCTTACCATTTCCCTCAATATGGCCGCACCTTTGGTTGTATTATTTACCAACAGGTTCATATTCAGGGCAGATGAACTTTTACTGGTTTGTACTACCGACAAGGCTTCGTTTAAACCACGGGCAACTAATGTAGGATTGCTGATTTTTATAAAATATTCTTTATTTTCAAGTATCGGCATCCCGGTCAGGGCTATACTGATTGTACTCACACCGCCCTGAAGATCGATCGTGTCAGGCAGTTGTACGGATTGGTGATCAATCTTCACCTCTATTTCCTCTTTATTGATTGTATATTTTCCTTCGATATTAAATTTATCTCCAGCCTTTACGATTTTAAAATCAATCTCCTCTCCAAAATCTCTATACCGGTTGGAATATGTAATATAAAAAGGCGATTCTTTGTATAGTTCCTTCTTCCGAAAACTTTCTTTGATGTGGTATGTCGTTATTAAATTTAACGTATCGACCACATTGCGCATCAAATCGGGCGAGGTCAATATTGCAATCTCATTGTCGATATTGCTCGTGGTAGACAATAAGCCTAACTCATCCAGGCTCATACCGGCACTAGGCCCTCCCTTACTTTTATCCTCGTTCAACAGTATGGATATCGAGGATTTATATTGTTGTGTTGAAACCAATATGAAAGCGACACCTCCTGCTATACACAGAATAACGGATAAAATAAACCATTTCCCGTGACGCGTATATAGCTGTAATACATCGACAAAAGAAGAATCCTGATCCTGGGTATCATCCTGCCAGTTTTTGTCTGTCTTTTCCATATTATTTTTAACGGGTTAATATTGCGACTATCGAAATCAGGATAGAAAGCGCCGAAAGGCCGATAGTCTGCGCTGTACCGAATGTCGAGTTATTACCTTTCGCCTTATTCGTTTCTACATAAAGCTTATCGTTCTGCTGCAGGTAGAAAAAGTTTTTATCATTAATTATTCTTTTATCCTGAAGGTTTATTCTGTGTGCCATAACCACTCCCTGATCATCGGTCCTGAGTAGTAAAACGCTCTCTCTTTTACCATAGATAGTCATGTCTCCGGCAGCAGCCAAAGCATCCAGAATGGTCATCTGCGCATTTTCCGATTCATATATACCGGGGCGGTTTACTTCTCCCAGCACTGATACTTTAAAATTGAGCATTCTTACCGCAACAACAGGCTTTTCCGAAATATAGCGGGGATATATCTGTTGTACAATATAGTCCTGCAATTCCTCTGTAGTCATGCCCATTATCTGCAGATCTCCCAAAACGGGGAAACTGATGAAGCCGTCCTTGCTTACCAGATAATTTTGCAATGATCCGGACCCTGTTGTTGAAACAGTAACATTTGTCTGTACGATCCGATCATAATTACTAGGGACTACCGGAAGATTAAAATCTACAGCAGCTCCGGGAATATTGGAATTAACAGTAATACTTAAAATATCATTAGGTTTTATCCGGGCTTCATGTATACCATACGTAGTTAAAAGTTCTTCCTGAGTAAATTCATCAATATTCTTAAAATACGGAATTTTTTTGTGGCTTGTACATGAATCAAACAGCACGATTAAAGTGACGGCTATCACTGTGCAAACAATACATCTCATCTTCTGTTGTTTTTTCTCTATTATTCTCAATGGCAAAAGTAAATAAAAATCCTTAAGTTTAAACGGATGCACTATTATAATTTGTATTTTTTTTTAAAATATATTAAATTAAACACAGCCACACCGATTGGATAATATTTTTAATGAAATTAACCTAATAAAATTCATTTTCTATCTTTTTCATATCAAGCTAAATAAGGCAGTATTTTTTATCTATAGAATGTGAAAGCATGCATCACACAAACTTACAAATCTCATTTTTTAACGTAAAACTTTAAAGTTATGAATCACTTGTTCACAACTCCAGAATTAGGTATGCTGACTATAGCCGGCAAATTATTCAAGAAGCAGACAAACTTGAATGTAGATACATATTGTTATATCGCAAGCCGAATCTACGAAGCCGCATTGAAAGGTGAAACTTCCGTCACTGTTTCCGGAGAAGGGCTGTCAGGTATCCAGGAAATAGCAGACGTTATCAACGGTACGTTGATTAATGGTGTATATATCTATTGGTATCCGGAGAGTAATGAAATCAGCATGTCATGGAGAGAAAGCTATTAATACTTTAATCAAAAGGATAAAAAGGTGCTCATCAGGGCATCTTTTTTTGTTTAATACGGTTCTATGCAAAATATCATTTCTCCAAAACGACAGAATTCTATATCTTTGCTTCGGATTACATTT
>DQAM01000200.1:0-288 GCA_003523545.1 Dysgonomonas sp. | reverse complement strand
CGGATTACATTTATTCAGGTATTATTATATTTAAATTATAAACATGAAAAGCAAAGTTTTCTTCCTATGCATGCTATATCTGGCTGCTATTCCGGGACTTAGGGCGCAAACATTTACGCATGGAAAATCAGACACTTATACTTATCCTAAAGATGAAGATGTATTAGAAAAACTAGATAAATGGCAGGACCAGAAATTCGGTATGCTTATACATTACGGTTTATATTCGGAATTAGGTATCATCGAATCGTGGTCGTTATGCAACGAAGACTGGATAAACAGGGACTC
>DQAM01000202.1 GCA_003523545.1 Dysgonomonas sp. | reverse complement strand
GCTCTTCCGATCTATCTGATATAGTTTTTTATAATTTGCTGCACTCATTATATAATGCCGCGAAAAGTTCGTACCTAAAAGTAAATGAAACTCTTGATAGTATGTTTGAAGAACTTAATTCATTGGAAAAAAAATATATAGACCAGATAACTGAAAAATAATAAAATATATTTTTATCTGCATTTCCCCAATCAGTTACTTTTTATATTTCAAAACTTCTTCTAATAAAGCTACTTTTTCGCGTTCGGTCTGGATAATACGTTCATACAGTTCAATCACTTTATCTAAAGGATTAAAAGTACATTGATAATTAAACCCGCTATTATCATAAAATGTATTTATAAAGTTATTAGTTTGGCCGTCACTGAAATTTTTAATTGCTTCAACAGGAACTTTTAATGCATCAGCTATTTTCCTTAAAGTCTCTTCATCTAATGTCTCCGTATTTTCAAAACGGGAAATAGTCTGCTGGGACATACCTATACGTTCGGCAAAATCTTCCTGCTTTATACCCAGTATTTCCCTAAGGCGCTTTGTATTGTATCCGTGATGGCTCTTTTTTACTTCCGATGTTTCCATATCCTTGTATCTTATTTTATCCGGGATTATTAATATGCATAATTACCAAAAATACAAAAAGAATAAACCTCATGGGTATTTTACCCACGAAATGTTAAGTATTACTCAGGGCTGTGATATTTTATCAATAGCTTTCTTTTCATATTTGAAGGTGATTTTACAAAACCGGAAAAAGAATGAAAAAAAGAAAGAGTAAAGACAATTTTACCTTATGGCTGTCCCTTGCTGCTAAAGCTTTAGAACTGGATATGGACGGCATAAAAGCAGAATTTTACGATTACTGGCTTTACGTAGAAACTTAGTATGAAAAGGGATTGAAATATACGCATATCGACATCCGGTTGAATGATTCCACAAAATTGTGCTGCCTGCTCGATGAAACAGGAAAATGTAAAAGTTCTACATTTTATCTCCCGGAAGCAACAGATATAAATGATTGCGTAAATTTATTAAACACCCATTACCTCAACGACTTTATCCGTAGAAGCTGGGTATATGACGGTTGTTCTATCAACATACAACACGAACAAAACCATTACAGATTATTATTTTATAAGGATAATCCGCCCTGAACACTCCGGATAATAGCTGAAAATTAATATATTTAGTATTTTAAACACTAATACTATGTCGATAGAAAAAGTCAGGGATTATTTCCAAAAATGGGATATAGCGGACAGGATTCAGGAATTTGAAATGTCAAGTGCAACCGTAGAACTGGCAGCTAAAGCGGTAGGCTGCGAACCGGCAAGAATAGCCAAGTCATTGGCTTTTAAAATAAACGATGCATATATTATTATTGTAACCGCAGGAGACACCAAAATAGACAATCAGAAATACAAATCCCGTTTCCACACCAAATCGAAAATGATATCGCCGGACGAAGCAGAGCAATATATAGGCCATGCCGTAGGAGGGGTATGTCCATTTGCAGTCAACGAGGGAATAACCATTTATCTGGATGAATCACTTAAAAGATTCGAAACCGTATTTCCGGCATGCGGGAGCATCAACAGTGCCATAGAACTATCTATACCCGAACTGGAAGTATATTCCGGTTATGAAGAATGGATAAATGTATGTAAAATAACTTCCGGATAATCTTATAAATAAGTAAGGATAAAGAAATTTATTGAGAATATATTATTATATTCAATTAATTTTCTTTTACTATCTTTGACACAATTTTAATATTTAAACGGAAGAATTTATGAGAAGAGCATTTTACATTTTATCAGTGGTATCGGTGTTTCTCCTTTCATCCTGTACTGCTTCCAGACAGTATATAGCTACGGAATACATATCCACATTCGATTACTGGTATTTACAAGAAAAAGGAATTTTCGTCAGCGAATCCAATTCGGTTAACTTCGCATATGCTCCTATAGGCAGTGTCGTTGTAGAAGTAAGAAGCGGAGGTACACAGAGCGTCAACCTGTTCAATGGAAAGTTCTCGGGACAAAGCTTGAATGCCATTCAGGAACAAGCTAAAGAAGATGTTATGAAACGCCTTCATGAGGAACTGATTGCTTTGGAAGCTAATGGAATCATTAATGTGAAAGTACAGGTCCTTATGCCTGTTCATAGTGGGCAAGATGCTTCTTATTATGGTCCTGGTTATTCCATTACGGGTATGGCTATCCAGAAAAATTGATATACACTTATATAATGAAAAAAGTCAACGAACATTCGTTGACTTTTTTTATCGGATTATATTATTATTGTATATTATACGTTGAAACGGAAATGCATAATATCACCGTCCTGAACTACATATTCTTTGCCTTCGACGCTCATTTTTCCCGCTTCCTTTACAGCCGCTTCCGAACCATATTTAATAAAATCGTCGTATTTGATTACTTCGGCACGAATAAATCCTTTTTCGAAATCGGTATGGATCACCCCCGCTGTCTGAGGAGCTTTCCATCCTTCGGTAAATGTCCAGGCACGTACTTCCTGCACCCCTGCCGTGAAATAAGTAAGTAATCCTAAAAGTTTATAGGCTGATTTGATAAGACGGGCAACACCCGACTCCTGCAATCCTATTTCTTCGAGAAACATCTGGCGTTCGTCGTATGATTCAAATTCAGCTATTTCGGATTCTATTTTGGCAGCTACGACCAGTATCTGAGCATCTTCTTCTTTTACAGCTTCACGTACCTGTTCCACATACGTATTTCCAGTCGAAGCACTTGCTTCATCCACATTACATACATAAAGCACAGGCTTATAAGTCAAAAGATATACTTCACGGGCCAGCTTTTCATCGTCTTTATTATCGAACTTAACCGTACGTGCCGATTTTCCCTGTTCCAAAGCATCTTTGAACTGCACAAGAATATCGTACATACGTTTGGCTTCCTTATCTCCTCCTGTTTTAGCCTGCTTCTCTACCTTCTGGATACGTGAATTAACCGTTTCCAGGTCTTTCAGCTGTAATTCTATATCTATGATTTCCTTATCACGTACCGGATTTACACTACCGTCCACATGCGTGATATTATCGTCATCGAAACAACGCAATACATGAAGTATAGCATCTGTTTCACGTATATTGGCAAGAAATTTATTACCGAGTCCTTCACCTTTACTCGCACCTTTCACAAGGCCGGCAATATCCACGATCTCGACAGTGGTAGGTACTATACGGTTAGGTTTGACCAGTTCAGCCAGTTTATTGAGACGTTCGTCAGGAACGGTAATTACTCCTACATTGGGTTCTATCGTACAAAAAGGAAAGTTCGCCGATTGTGCTTTTGCATTCGACAAACAGTTGAAAAGAGTAGACTTTCCTACATTCGGAAGCCCTACTATACCACATTGAAGTGCCATCTATCTTATTTAATTTATTTTGAGGTGCAAAGATAGGTATTTTTACGTGAAGTATTACAATATAAACGATTTTGAGTATTACATAAAAATTTCACCAAATATGCAAAAAACATCTACCAAGTGACAATAAAAATAATTATGGTATCTTGGATAATTACTATTTTTATTGTTCAATCAAATTAAAATCACAATCAAAAAATTCAGTATCTAAACTATCCTCTTTCATTCTTTCAAATTTATCACTATACGATATTATATGTCTCTTATCTAAAGGAATTAGTACTTCATTTTTAAGATTTAAAATTCCATACAAATTATCTTTTTCCACAATTAATTTATCAGAACAAAAAACAGTAACAGCATCATAAATGATAGGAATTACTATTTCATTGTTTTTATCAATAATACCCTGTTTATCTTTTTCTTTTACATAAAAAAGATTACCATCCGAAGTATAAATGTCTTCATAAAAGAAAGGAAATAACAACTTACAAGGATTTTTATTTTCTATCAAAGTTTGTTTTCCAGATCTATTTATTCTTGTATATTTTTCAAGTACATAATAACTGTCAAAATAGTAATCATCAATAAACTGGTTATCATTCAAATTATAAAATCGTTTTAAATTATTCTCCTCTA
>DQAM01000354.1 GCA_003523545.1 Dysgonomonas sp. | reverse complement strand
AAATGTGGTTGAAACGATATCCAGACTTTGTGAGGAAGATGGGAAAGATATCTGGCTTGCTTGCGGCGGCAAACTCTTAACAATATTGCTGAATGATGATATGATAGATGAAATGACAATAAATCGTTTTCCAGTGGTACTTGGTACCGGCATACCTTTATTTTCGGATAATCTAAGAGGACCCAAATGGAACCTAAAAAACAGCGCATGCTATCAAAACGGTATTACTCAAACAACTTATATAAAATAACGCAAGGATATATCATTTCATAAAAACACTCCCGGCTCAAAATAATTTAAAATCATGGTAGTGGCATCTCGGTGATTACCTATTGGCCATTACCATCTAAAATTTGACCACTAAAAAGTATGTCAAATTTTTCTGTACTTATTATACAAATAATTCGTGGTTTTTTATGACCAATTGCATATAAACGACATCAAAATCTTGTCCGAATTTTTTGCCGATGGATGGTAGTCTTCCACATTCGCAAAATCCGTATTTTTCATGAAATGCAAGACTATCCGCATTCCGTGACGAAATACTTGCAATGATATTATCTACCCCTGTTTTGATTGCTTCGGTTATTAGTTCGTCCAACATCTTTTTGCCGAGACCTTTACCAACATGTCCGCGATGGATGAAATACGAAACTTCGGCAGTTCGTTGGAATGTCGAAGCCGGATGATATGCGTGTAAAAAAGCAAATCCAATCACTTCCTGATTCTCATCACAGGCAACCAACGCCGGATAGTTACGGCTCATTTCCTGAAAGCGTCCGAAAGTCTCAATCGGCAAAGCCTTATCGAAAAAACCCGCAAAATCGTTTTCAGTATAATAGTTGTAAATGCTCATAACACTTGAAGCATCCATTTCCTGCATATTGCGAATTGTGTATTCCATTCTTCCAATCATTTGTTATTTATCACATTTATTCAAAAACTCTTTTGTTACTATCTCAAACATTTCCGGATATTTATTATGTGCATCATGAGGCGCAAACGGGATGTTAAAAAGCAACAATTTTTCTATTTTAGAGGCAAGCTCAACAGCGCTTTCAAGAGGAAACGAGTTATCATCATTACCTCGGATAATTAATGTTGGGACAGTAATATATCCAACGCTTTCAAATGGATATCCATCTTCGGTTTTGTCCGTCCACATCTCGATTACGCCTTTAACAGGTCGGTCAACATTGGGTTCCGGATTGTGTAGTTGATAAAAGTTAAATATTTCTTTCCAACCTTCCTGCGTCATCATATCAGCCATTATTTTTTCCACAAGTTCAGCATCCGACAGACTCCACGTTGCACCAATAGTAATAATTTTCCTTATAGAAATATTGTTTGCCGCAGCAAGTCGATAGGCTATAACTCCGCCATCACTAAAACCGATGATGTGAATATCTTTTAGTTGTAAATGGTTTACAACTTCTTCTACATCGAGTTGCAATCGCTTGTATGTTAACTTACCCGTTCCCAAAGTCGATTTGCCGTGTCCACGACTGTCTATACCTACAATATGGTAATCGTTGGCAAACATTGGTAGTACTGAATTAAAATCTTCGATATTTCCAAAACCACCGTGCAAAAAAAGCAAAATGGGTTTTCATGCGTTTTTTATCTCTTCATAGTATATATTCGCTCCATCAATTTCAAGATACTTTCCTGTTTGGTGATTAAATTCGACTTTTTGTGCATCTATAGTAATGGCGACAAATGCGAATGAAAGCATAAATAAAATAATTCTTTTCATTTTTCTACTCTATGATTTTTAATTCTTTCATGGCATCAAAAGCGAATCTTGCTGATGGGTAAGTAATTGATCCTCCTCCAATAACTCCAATTTTAATCGCTTCGATTATTTCTTGTCTGGTAGCTTTTTCGGCAATACATCCCTGTATATGATAAATAATACATTCTTCGCATCTGGTCAAAATAGAGATGGATAAACCTGATAATTCTTTGTACTTCTTTGGTATAGCACCCTCAGAATATACCGAATCATCCAAGTCTCCAAATGTTTCAAAAAAGTTATCATTTTCAGACATTAATTGGTTCAGTACTTTTCTTCTCTGATTAAATTGTTCCATTTTCATAGCCATATTTTATTAATAATCCCTTGAATCGTCTTCGACAATCGCATAATGATAGTTATCTTTCCATTCCCCTCTGATTGGAAGAATCTTGCGTCGTAAACCTTCCCTTGTCATGCCTGATTTTTCAAGTACCCGGATCGAGCGGATATTTTCCGTTGCAACTCCCGCTTCGACCTTATGAATGTGAAATCCATCGAATCCCGCTTTAATTAAGGTCTTTGCGACTTCGGTTGCAAATCCTTGTCCCCATTGCGAAGGAAGCAAATCATAGTAGATTTCTCCCAGTTTAAATCTATTTGCCGACAATGTTATACCGGCTATACCGATAAATTCACCAGAATCTTTCCTGATGATCTTCCAGTCGTATGACCACCTGCTTTCGGCTTTCTGCTCTTCTATTATTGAGCGAACGAGTTTCTCAGTCACTTCCATATTCTCTGGAATCCCAAGAGTATTGTATTCATCAACTTCAGGGTATGAATTAAGCTCATGAATCTGTTCTATACCCGACTCGGTTATTTCCTGTAATTTTAATCTATTTGAATCCAATTCCATATTTATATATGCTTTTTTATTTTTTCATTTTAATCTCATATTTCGCATGTTCTGTAATTAAATCTTTTGATATCAGACTTCCGAAAGCAGGTTTATTCACTTCAGAAAGGTCTACGTCAATAATAGATAGTAACTCTTCACTTCCTGCCTTCACTAAAATTTTTCCGTCTGGACTCACAATCTGGCTTTCCCCTCGATATGATTCCGGTTCTCCGTTAAATAATTCAGTTCCAATACGATTGCAGCTAACATAAAAACATTGATTTTCCAATGCCCGAATAGGAATAATAGTTGGAGTAATAATCCCTCCGAAACAAGCGGAATGGCAAACAACGTCCACTCCCTGTAGTTTCAATTTAGAACTTAATGGTGCAAACCATGCATCAAAACAAATCGTTAATCCTACTTTTGCACCGCTACAATTATATGATACAGTTTTGTTCCCTGCCGTAAATGCACGTTTTTCGTAATCTGGTAAATGAATCTTTCTATAAGATGCAACCAGGCCTTCGGCTCCGACAAGGATTGAAGTATTATACAGTAGGTTTCCACATGATTCAGGTATTGTCCCTGTTATATACCCACCACAATCCTTCATCAATTCAGACAGGTATTTAACAGTATAGCTGTTTTCTAAATCTTCACTAAAAGGGATTAATTCTTCTTCCGAATCGAAGGCATACCCACTGGTGAAAAATTCTGGTAATACAAGTAAGTCCAAAGTTGTTCCTTGGATTTTCTCTTTGATGTAGGAAAGATTTGCATCTCTATCTCTCCATATAACATTGTATTGAAAAAAGCCTATTTTCATTTTATTATCTTTACTTCAATAGTATTAATCCAATATCAGGTCGCAGTTTTGCTCTGTACCGTCAATGTCTGCTCCGAGCTTCTTATAAAAGTCCATAGCTGGATTATTCCAATTTGATACTTGCCATCGCAATTTATGGCAACCGGTTTCCTTAGCGTGTCGGATTACTTTATTAATTAGTTGTGTTCCGACACCGGTTCCTCTGAATTCCGGTTTGACATACAAATCATCCATATACATTGCTTTTCCGGTCCATGTATAATAACAGAAGAAATAAGTGACATAAGCTATGATCTGTTTATCAGGAGTTTCAACCACCCAACAATTGAAATATTGCTGTTCAGCTTTCATCCGTTCAACAGTATTTATCATTTTCTCCGGAAGTTTTTCAAATTCTGCAAACTCCATAAATAGGGCATGAATTTGATTATAATCGGCTTCTATTGCTTTACGAATATTCATTTTATCGTTATTCATTGATTAGTTTAATTATCAACCCACTCTTTTTTAAGCATAGCATATATTATATCATCCACCCATTCCCCCCGCAGATAATAACTTTCTCTAAAATGGCCTTCTTTTCTGAATCCCAGCCGTTCTATCAATTGGATAGAGGCTTTGTTTCTCGGGTCGATAGATGCTATAATCCGATGTTTATTATGTGCTTTGAAAAGAAAATCCACCATGGCTTTCAATCCTTCGGTTGCATATCCTTTCCCTTGAAACTTTTTATGTAGCGTACAACCTATCTCAGCCTGCATCTTATCATGATTGGTAAATATGATTCCCATATCCCCAATCAATTGGTTTTCATCCGCAAGAATAATGACAAACTGGAAGCATATATCCGCAACATCCATCGTTTGAGGCATATTATGTATATAGTCACGGATTTCATCAACCGAATCCGGATGCCATCCTTGATATTTATTCTCAATAAAATCTGAACGGTAAGAATATATGCCCTCTGCATCATCTGGTATTGCCAACCGTATGATAAGTCTAGCTGTTTTTATTGTTTTCATATATGGCGTCTTTATATTCTCCATTTAGCTTCCAATATAGTTAATGCCTTTCCTTTAATCTCAACTCTGTTATCTTTTAAACAAACTTTCATACGGCCTGATCTTTTTGATAATTGCAAAGAATCTAATTCTGATTTCCCTAACTTTTCAGACCATAGCGGAGTAAGCGCACAATGCGCAGAGCCGGTTACCGGATCTTCGTTTATTCCACTTATTGGAGCAAAACACATGACAACAATATCTGCCTGATCAGAATCACTTTCCGCAGTAATCATCAAATGCCCTAATCCATTTTCAGTCAATAATCCAAAGTCTGGATGAGCATTTAAAATATCATTCTCACTTTTTGCTATCGCAATTACCCAATCATAAATACTTGAATACATCTCAATGGGTTCAAATCCGACCAGGCGTTTAAAATCTTTGTGTATATCTGTTTTCTGTATCGGATATTCAGGGAAATCCATAACTATCCAATCACCGTCTTTTTTTATTGTAAGATCCGCACCTTTTGCTCTCAGTTTTATCGTTTCATGTACTGATTTCAACCCAAGCTCATAAATGATGTGCGAACTTGCTAACGTTGCATGTCCACACAGTGGAACTTCGATCGCTGGGGTAAATAACGAATCTGAAATTCTTTTTCTCCAGGAAAGACAAAAGCTGTTTCAGACAGATTTATTTCCGCTGCCACATTCTGCATCCATTCCGAAGAGACTTCTTCCGTAACGACCATGACACCTGCCGGATTACCCTTAAATGGCTCCTCTGTAAAAGCATCTACCTGAAATATGGTTCTATTATTTTTCATTTTATTTCTTTATTTTTCAAAATAATTCTCGATATGTTCACCTAATGCCCTCACATTATTCAAATGTAGATTTTTCACCTTCTCAATATCCAATGTTCCGCCTAATATCATCATTTTCTTGTTTTCGAATCTGACACCTAAGCGGTCTTCCAACATTATTTTACGCATACTTTCTGCAATACCCGTTTCTTCAAGAAAATCGTTGGGATGTCCTGCGGTACATATAGCTATTCCATATTTTATGGTTTTCATTTTCCTCACTTTTTGCCCCTCTTTGTTATATCCATAAGCATATCCGACGGAATAAACCCGGTCGAACCAACCTTTCATCTTTGCTGGGCAATCACTCCACCAAAGTGGATAGAGAAATATAATACAGCCTGCCCACTCCATTTTCTGATGTTCTGCCACAACATCTTCCGATAAGGGTAAATCTGTTTGTGCAAAACTTTCCTGTTCGTATTCATGTTCCGTCATGTCTGAATGGAAATCCATCTTATACAGATCGGAAACCTCAACATTGTGCCGACCTTTTTGCAAACCGGTTAACAATGCCTCCCGAATCTGATAGGTAAAAGATTTTGAGCTTGGATGTGCATATACAATAAATATGTCCATGATTATGTCAAAAACTTTTTATTATTCAAATTGTCTATTCAAAAACGCTA
>DQAM01000353.1:515-2835 GCA_003523545.1 Dysgonomonas sp. | reverse complement strand
ATTGTCGAAACCAACTACCTGCTTTATCATCCCGAAGGTTATGAAAACGACACAACCAAACAATGGCCTTTGGTATTGTTTCTGCACGGAGCCGGTGAGACGGGCAATGATATAGAAAGGGTAAAAGCTCATGGCCCCTCGAAACTTATCAGCCAGGGACGGCAGTTCCCGTTTATAGTAGTTTCTCCTCAGGCCGCAGCTTACGGCTGGGAACCCAAAGATTTGGTTAAATTGTACCGCCATATAATGGCCGGAAACCGGGTAGACCCCGACCGGGTATATCTGACCGGAATAAGTATGGGAGGATTTGGAACCTGGGCTATGGCCATGGAATATCCCGAATTGTTTGCGGCGATTATTCCTATTTGCGGCGGCGGTGATACGTCGAAGGTGCGGAAATTGAGGCATACGCCCGTATGGTGCTTTCATGGAGACCAGGATAATGTAGTGCCTATTTCGGCCTCAGAAAAAATGGTGGACGCTTTGAGAAAATACAGCGGTGATGTTAAGTTTACCATATATCCCGGTGTAGATCACGATAGTTGGACTATGACATACGAAAACGATTCTATCTATGACTGGCTGCTTGAGCACAAGCGGTTCAGAAATGAGGCTGTGGTTATTGATAAAAGCATTTTGCAATCTTATTGCGGGACTTATAAAATGGGCGGCGAAGAAGCCGTGCTGGCTCTGTCTCCGGAAGAAAACGGTATACAGATGAAATTTGGCCAGCGCAATGGCCCCCTCTTATATCCACTCAATGAGAATACTTTTTTTATCGAACCCTATTCGCGTATCTATATCTCTACACATAAAGATGCGGGTGGCCGGGTTTCGGGATTCACAATGGACGTTGGAGATAAGCAGCTCGTATACACAAAAACCGAATAGGAGGAAATAATACGCATGAATTGGTTTGATATTGTAATAGGCATAATAATCGTTTACAGCATATTCAGGGGGTATAGAAGCGGGCTTGTCAGGCAGCTGGCATCGCTGGTTGGTATTGTAGCCGGTATTATCCTCTCGAATAAAGTATCCTTCGTGATTCTGCCTTACTTCCGCAGCTGGGGTATATTCCCCGAAAGCCTGGTCGAACCAGCCGCCTTTATTGCTTCGTTCCTTATTATAGTGTCGGTTGTACTCATCTTGGGGCACATGCTGCAAACTATACTCGAGACGATAAAAGTAGGTTCGCTCAACAGGATAGGAGGAGTGGTTTTCAGTGCCGCCAAATGGCTGGTGGTCGTCAGCCTCATTCTCAATCTGGTCGAAGCGATGGATAAAGACCATGCCCTTATTCCGGCAGATATAAATCAAAAATCGAAAACATACCAATATGTAAAGCCTATCGTCCCGGCTATTACACCTTATCTGCGTTTCGATTTAGACCTCGATAAGGATATTTGACCATAAAACCGTATATTTGTCGACTGTAGATGGAAGCATATACCAGTTTTAAAACTCATAACGACGAACAGCCTGCCTATTCTTTAGGTTTGACCCTGAGCGGGGGAGGAGCCAAAGGCTTTGCTCATCTGGGTGTACTCAAAGCAATGGAGGAGAAAGGCCTTCGTCCCGGTATAATATCCGGAACCAGTGCCGGGGCTTTAGCCGGAGTGCTGTATGCTGACGGAAATTCTCCCGATCAGATACTCACTTTTTTTGAGAATAAGGCATTCAAGGAGTTTGCCGAACTCACTATCCCCCATACTGGAATATTTAAAGCTGACCGCTTCAAGCACTTTCTCAAGAAGCATCTTAAAGCGGAGACGTTCGAGGAACTCCGGATTCCGATGAAAATAGTTGCAACGGATATTGTAGAGGGTACCAGCGTCGTATTTGACAAAGGGCCGCTAGTGCCTGCCGTGCTCGCCTCGTGTGCATACCCTATTGTATTCACTCCGATGGAGATAGATAATGTGCATTACGTTGATGGAGGGCTGTTTATGAATTTTCCCGTCAGGGTGATACGCCCGCAGTGCGAAGTGGTAATCGGTGTAAACGCTTCACCGCTGACAAAGCAGAAGTTTAAAAATTCCCTGTTATATATAGCCGAAAGGTCTTTTCATTACATTACGGCATCTAATTCTGTGATAGACCGTAACCTCTGCGATATACTCATCGAGTCCAACAAGCTTTCTAAATTTGCGATGTTCACTATGGAGGACTGCGGCGAGATTTTTGAGATAGGGTATAAATTAGGCATAAAAGAATTCGAGAAAGAAAAAAATGCTTATAAGATCGACAGCATAAAATCCATACAGGAAAAAGCCTTATTATAAAAAGATATACAATATTTTATTCTATTTTTGACTTT
>DQAM01000353.1:0-381 GCA_003523545.1 Dysgonomonas sp. | reverse complement strand
GGTCTATTTTCGACCTTTTTGCCATGCTGGACAAAGTGAAGCTTCTGTGTTTCTTTTAGAAAGATCCTTCGTTTTACTTAGGATGACAACAAGAGATAAAAAAATAGAAACTCAAGATAAGTTCAATATTTTGTTTTCGACATTTATACCGAATAGAAATAGTTTTGTAAATTTGCACCGAAAATTTCTACAATTTCATTATAAAAAAGCCCTCAAATGGAAGAGATACCTTTCAAAATTTTCTCAGGGACCAATTCCCGTTATTTAGCCGAAAAGATTTGTAACAGCCTTGGCTGTCCGCTGGGACGAATGAATGTCGAACGATTTGCCGACGGCGAATTCTCAGTTTTTTATGAAGAATCGATACGTGGGAGCCAGGTT
>DQAM01000143.1 GCA_003523545.1 Dysgonomonas sp. | reverse complement strand
GATAAAAGCATTTCCGGATATACGGTTAGCGATATCATGGGACGCATACACGAGAAAAAGCCAATTAAGGCCAATGATAAGCGGAGTGCCGTTAATCTTGAAACCCAGCCCCCGTTCATAAAAATAGACACCGAAGATTTCCCCGGTAGCTGTTCCTGCCATCTCGAGCAGGAATGAAGCACATACAATAAATAAAAAAAGCAATACGGTTTTTACATTCCATTCACGGTGGTAATACAGTACTATTCCGATAACCAATAGTAATGATAGTGCCGTAATGGATATAAAAAGTTCCCGCGTAAAGGGAATTATAAACAAAAGTAGCCCAACCGAATAAAACCGGATAAAGTTCATCGGAAGTTCCCTTTCGGATGTTAGTTTTGTTACATGACTATTCATAATCTTCGGCAATTAAATCGTCCACAATTTTAGCATTAGCCAGACAGAGGGGAATGCCCCCGCCCGGATGCACACTCCCGCCCGTAAAATAAAGGTTCCTAATCTTTTTTAAAGAATTAGGATGGCGCAGGAACGCTGAAAACATCGAATTCGATGAAATCCCGTAAAGGGCACCATCCACGCTATTGGTTGCGGCTTCTATCGCTACGGGACAGGCAATTTTTTCTTCCTCGATGTATTTCTCTATGTCGGTATCCAATTCCTGGTTTATCTTTGCGATAATGCGTTTACGGATACGAGCAGTCATTTCTTTATTGTACTGACCGCTATTCGAAGGGACATTAATCATGACAAACCAGTTTTCACAACCCACAGGTGCATCTTCTTTCACCAGCTTGGAACTGATAAATATATATACCGTCGGATCTTTAGATACGGTCTTTTCTTTGAATATCTTCCGGAATTCGTCTTTATAATCTCCCGAAAATAAAATATTATGCAACTCGAGATTATCAAAAGTTCTATTTATACCCCAGTAAAAAATCATAGCGGAAGAAGATGGTTCCCCTTTGTTGAGTCTTTTCTTTAAAGGGTAATTTTCTATCATGTTATTAGCCACATAACGCACATCCACATCAGAAACTACCACATCATACAATTCTTTTCTATTGTGGATGGTAATACCGGTTGCTTTTTTGTTTTCCGTAATAATCCTACTCACCGGGCTGTCGAAACAGAATTCAACACCTTTAAGGAGTGCGAGCCTGTACAGGCTGTCGGCTATAGAATACATCCCTTTCAATGGGAAATAAGCCCCTATATTATTTTCGAGATGCGCTATCATATTGAGCGTGGCAGGCGCTTTATGAGGATCAGAACCATTGTAAGTTGCATACCTGTTAAACAACTGTATCAGGTTTTCATCTGAAAAATCCTTTTTGTTAGCCTGATTCATCGTCCTGAAAAAATCAAGCTTAAAAAGTTTTTTCGCTATTTTTTTATAAGGCGGAGTATTAAAATCGGATAATTTACGTGCAAACGGACGGAACAAGAATACCGGGGCACTCAGGTTATATACTTCTTCCGACTTGTCCAGTCTCTTTTGTAAATCCTCTATACTATCTTTCGTTTTTGTATTTATTTCTTCCGTTAACTGCTCTTTATCCTGATAGAAATTAAAAACAGTACCATCCGGAAAAAAATATTTACAGTTAGTCGGAAGGCTTTCGTATGGAATCCATTCATCGATACTTTCTCCGCAAATATCAAATAGTTCTTTTGTCAGTTCCGGCAAGGTGAATAACGAAGGCCCTGTATCGAAACGGTAGCCGTTCACCCGGAATTCAGATATTTTTCCTCCCGGCTTACTATTCTTTTCATAGACCGTCACGTGGTGCCCTTTCGCTGCAAGCCTTAAAGCAACAGCCAATCCCCCTATACCGGCACCGATAACACCTACTTTCATGTTCAGCTTGTTTTATTGTGTCCGGCGATCAGTGATAAATAATTCCTGGAGATAATACTTAACCAGGTAGTATACTTCTCTGGATATGAGGCGATATCCTTTTCAAGCTCATCCAGAGACATATATTTATATTCCGACACTTCATCCGGATTTATGACTGGTTCATCGTCCGTCTGCCCGATAAATATATAGTCTATTTCGTGTTCTGTCAGGCCGTTTTCATAAGGAGATTTGTATGTAAATTTCAGAATATATTTCAATGGCGAATCCATTCCCATTTCCATTTGCAAACGAAGATGTGCAGCTTCCTCAATCTGCTGCCCGGGTGCAGGATGGCTGCAACAGGTATTTGCCCATAAGCCTGCCGAATGATATTTATCATCCGCTCTTTTTTGAAGTAGTAATTCTCCTTTCGAGTTGAATATAAACACAGAAAAGGCCCTGTGAAGACGCGCTTTTTCATGTGCCTCTATTTTTGGCATTGCGCCGATGGCAAGATCGTTTTCATCTACTAAAATAACCATAATCAATTGAATTTTGTAATTAAGTAGGCCTGTCCGAATAATATCATTTTTTTTGCATTGGGTATACGTATACGTGTATTGACAAGCCTTTCGGCAGGAGTCGCCTCTATCAGCTTGGTCAGTGATTTATAATACAGATATGCGGTATAGACACCCAGACGGGCGCATTCCGGAA
>DQAM01000356.1 GCA_003523545.1 Dysgonomonas sp. | reverse complement strand
ATATGATGATAGATAGGAGGTGGACGTTAGCAGGATGTATCAGATAAATCCACGGCCTTTTTATTTTTTCTTCTCAACTTGCTTTTGTTTATATAAACCCACTAAATACTTACTTCTATCTATTATCAAATAACTATGCGGCTTGATATTTATGCTTTATATAATTGACTTAGTCCGGTCTCTTTTTTATGATTCCTTCCTTTTTAGATTTTTTATTTAGTATTATATCTATTTTATCCTGAGTCATTTTCTCACTGTCATCTAAAAACGGTTGCAGCTTATATTTTTAAGTTTTATCATTTATATAATGTCCGTTTAATACAATGAATATTGTGGGTAAAAATATATCTTTGAATAAGAAATAAATATTCATTAGTGGAAATTTTCGATATAATATATCCATCGCCGGCTCTTGCACCCTATATCCGGTATTATTGGTACCTCAGGACAGAAAGTAATCAACCCGGCACTGAGCGTATCATACCTACCGGCTGTATAAGTATGATATTCCATAAAGCGAACCTCCTGTTTTCCGAAAATCGGCAGGATTACCAGCCCCGCAATTTTATATGCGGGCTTTCCGACGGGTATACAAATCTTATAACCAGCGGAACCACGGAGATGCTCGTGGTTGTATTCCAGCCTTTCGGGGCTAAGCCCTTTTTTTCTGTTCCGGTAAATGAATTCTATAACGACTCAGTACCTGTAGAGGATATGGAGAATGTTTTGCTGGACGATTTACAAAAAAGGATTCAGGACGAACCGGATCGAATGCTATGCATAAGTTATATAGAAGATTATCTGATGAAAAAACTAAACCGCACCGCCGATTACAATTACAAAAGAATGTCGGCTGTAATTAACCGGATTAATGTAAATCCGCAGGCCAGCATACAAAGCCTGGCAGATACCGCCTGCCTGAGTTACAAGCAATTCGGAAGGATATTTGCGGGATATGTAGGTGCCCGTCCGAAGGAATTCAGCCGTGTCATACGTTTTCAGAGAGCCTTGTACCTCATGCAGACACACACTGACTTTAACCTGACCCGGCTGGCTTTCGAAAGTGGTTATTACGACCAACCGCATCTTATTCGAGAATTTAAAGCTTTTGCAGGCTATACCCCGGCCGAACTTATTTCTGTCTGCCCGCCTTATTCGGATTATTTTTCTACCCTGCGATAATGTCCTTTTTATACAAGCCTGTTTGTGGATGACTGCCTACTTTTGTAAAAGAAACTTTAGTGTTAATCCAGAAAAGAAAGAAATTATGAAAAGACTTGTGGCATTTTTTGAAATTCCTTGTGTAGACTTTGAACGTGCTGTAGATTTTTACGGAGCCGTTTTAGGAGTAGAATTGACCGTGATGGACTGTGAAAGTGAAAAAATGGCGTTTTTCCCCGATGAAGAAGGTGTTTGTCCCGGTGCTATATCCTGGGCGGAGGGCTTCAAACCTTGTCCCGGCGGCACACTGCTTAGTCTGAATTGTGACGATATGCAGTCGGCGATAAGTAAAATAGAAGAAAAAGGAGGGAAAATCATTATCGAGAAGACAAAAATAGAGGCTGATAACAGGGGATATTTTTGTGTTTTTCAAGATTGTGAAGGAAATCGTCTCGGATTGTATTCCGATAATTAGAAATTGAAAAAGGGGCAGATGTTATTACTGCCCCTTTCATTATTTTTATTCTTAATTATTTAATCCCACCAATACTTATGGCTTACCGCATATCTGCCGGCTCCGGTAAATATGAGGGTAATGGAGCCGAATAAATACAATCCCAGAAGTTCGACACTCCATCCGCCTTGTGCATTCAGGGAGAATATGTCTGCGCTATGTACCATCAGCATGGCAACGATACAGTTTGTAGCCAAAACCAAGGCCGCCGGACGTGCTGCCAAGCCGATAATTATCAGTATCGGAGCTAACACTTCACCTATATATACTCCATATGCAAAAAATGCCGGCATACCCATGTCTATTATTTGCTGTTCTATGGCACCGATCCCGTTAAATAACTTATAAATGCCGTGCAACAACATTAATCCTCCTACTCCTATTCTCAATATGAGTAATCCAATATTTACCTCTTTATTTATGACCATTGTTTTATTAGTGAATTAATAAATTTTAATATGTTTATAAATCAACAGATTAAGAAGCCGTTTTGTTTAGATAAAAATATCTATAGGCTATAAGTATACTATATTAGAATGCAATAAAAAATAAAAAAAGTTGAACAAATATTTCGGTTTGGATGTTTGAATCTAGCTTAGATAAAGCGGAGGATAGACTGGAAAATATCAAAGGCCTGTATATCTGCATGAAGTGGATGAATATAGTTTCAGAAAAGATCGCATTATCTTAATACAATCACATAAAAAAAATAAATATGAAAAACGGAGTAATGATGCAGTACTTTGAGTGGAACCTGCCCGAAGACGGTAATTTTTGGAAACAACTCAAAGAGGATGCAAAGCATTTGCAGGAAATAGGAATTACTTCAGTATGGATTCCCCCTGCATGTAAAGGTACCGGAACGAATGATGTCGGTTACGGCATATACGATCTGTACGATTTAGGAGAATTCGACCAGAAAGATACAGTCCGTACCAAATATGGTACAAAGGAAGAACTGAAAGAGGCGATCGAAGAACTACACAAATATGATATATCGGTATATTTCGATGCGGTAATGAACCATAAAGCCGGAGCCGATTATACCGAAAAATTCCTGGCCATAGAAGTAGATCCGAATAACAGGGACGCTCCTAAATCGGAGCCTTATGAGATAGAAGGCTGGACGGGATTCAACTTCCCAGGACGTAAAGGAAAATATTCGGATTTCGAATGGCATTGGTTTCATTTTACGGGAACAGATTTCAACCAGGCGAACGGCAAAACGGCAATATATGAAATACAGGGCGAAGGAAAGTCCTGGGCCGATGGTGTAGACGGCGAAAACGGTAATTACGATTACCTGATGTATGCCGATATCGACTTCGACCATCCCGAAGTAGTAAAGGAAATGAAAAAATGGGGTAAGTGGGTTGCCAATGAGCTTAATCTGGACGGTATGCGCCTGGATGCCATCAAGCATATCAACGACCAGTATATAAAAGAGTTTCTGGATGCTGTACGGGAAGAAAGAGGGCAGGAGTTTTATGCCGTTGGTGAATACTGGAAAAAAGACATCAATGATCTTAATGAATATCTGGCGGCAGTGAAGTATAAAACAGACCTGTTTGATGTGCCCTTACATTATAATATGTATTCCGCTTCTAAAAAAGGACGTGATTATGATATGCAGAAACTGATGACGGATGCTTTGGTAACCCATCACCCCGAGTTGTCCGTAACATTTGTCGATAATCATGATTCACAATGGGGAAGTTCGCTCGAATCGCAGGTAGAGAGCTGGTTCAAGCCTTTGGCTTACGGACTGATACTTCTCATGAAAGAAGGATATCCCTGTGTTTTTTATGGAGATTATTACAGGATAGGAGATAATGAATCTCCCCACAGCCTGATTATAAATATGCTGCTCGAAGCGCGCCACACATATGCTTACGGCGACCAACACGATTATTTCGACCATCCGAATACGGTAGGATTTGTGCGTACGGGTGATAAGGAACATCCGGGGTCGGGTCTTGCATTCCTTATGTCGAATGGTGAAGACGGTAGTAAAGTGATGAATGTAGGTAAAGAACGCAGCGGTGAAGTCTGGTACGAATTTACCGGCAACATAAAAGATGAAGTTACGATAGATGATGAAGGAAATGGTGAATTTATGGTAGAGGGAGGTAATCTGGCTGTCTGGGTAAAAAAGGATAAATAACCAATTTATCATTACCGGACAGCGGCTTGATTGCAGCAAGTATGAGCCTTAAGTAATAATTATTACTTAAGGCTTTCTCATTATTGGATATAGTGTAAAATAATCTTATTAAGGATTGTATAAAATCTTTACAATGTGTTATAGAACTGATTTGTTAAGGTTATTGTATTTAGATTGTTAAAGACTTTCGTATAAATTTTGTTTTTATTTAGAAAATATTTATCAATATAAATATATCGTTATGAGAAAATATATATTGCTGGTTATACTAATCTATATAGGGGTTCATCGAAGTTCAACTTTGGCACAAGATTATACCGATCAACAGAAAATACTTTGCATTTCGCAGATATGGAAAGATGCATCGGCAAATTTTCATTTACCGGAGCATTTAAAAGTGATTAATTGGGATAGTTTATACGTAGATTACCTTCGACAGTCTCTGAAAACTACATCGGATGCAGAATACTACCTTGTATTAAGACGTTTTATCGGAGAACTTAATGACGGTCATTCGGATATCAGATATGATAACTTTCTTATGGGAGGCAAGTATTTGAATGTAGATTTCCTGCCCTTCGAGATTGAATATTTGGATGGCGGCTATTATTTTCTGAGTGTTGAAAAGTCAGCAGCAACACAAATTCCCTTAGGGAGCAGGATAATTGCCATGAACGGTATGCCTGCACAAGAATATATGGATAAACATGTTATCCCGTACGTATCGGGCGGAACATTGCAGGACAGGATAAAAAAAGCATTGGTATACCTGTCTATGTCTGATACTCCGGATACACCCCTCCGGCTAGAAATTGAAACACCCGGGGGCGAGACCGGAAACTATCTTTTGAAATACAATGCCAGGCAAGAGAAACTGGGGAAAGAGGATATATTAACCGTCAGGTAGTCCAATATGAGTTACAGACCTTCCTTTTCTTCATATGTAAATAAGGATAAAGAAGGACGTGATTATTATTATTTACGGTTAGACGATTTCTCTTTTGGCCAAAATATAACTAACTTGTTGAACAACATAAGAGATGAGGTTGCCAAAACTGAGTTTTTTGTGCTTGACTTAAGGTATAATTCGGGAGGACTCGAAACCAAGGCAGATACCTTGCTGATGGCTTTTCTCGAAACGGATACTTTAATGACTTATCCGTCGGTAACCCGCAAAAACCATGCTTATTACAATGCAATGGGGTATGGCTATCCTGAGTATAAAGATTATTATAATGATATGGCCATGGATACACTGCCTGCTAATGTATTCGTGAAGAAAGATCTTCCATTGTTTAGGCAGCCGTTATTTATCCTTACCAGTAAGCATACATACTCGGCTGCAGAAGACTTTATATTTCCACTCAGGCTGCATAATCCGGGTAGAGCAGTCCTGGTAGGAACACCGACCGGAGGATCTACTGGAGTTCCACTTGTACGGAGATTACCCCATCATCATTCTGTTTACAGGATATGCACCCGTAAAGCATTGCTGCCTGAGCGTATGATCGATAACGGTATAGAGCCGGATTATTATTACGAAATGAATATTCAGGACCATCTGGAAGGTAATGACCGGATATTCGATATCGTAGGGGAAATATACAACGAGATTTATAGATGAAGCTTATTACAATCTTTCTCCATGTTTTTGACACGGGGAATTATAAGGTGGTCTTCTATAAAAGTATGAGCCGCCAATTCCTCCTCTGACTGATAAAGTTCCATCAGTATATTGGTCATGAGTGTCTGGTCTTTCAGCCCCGAAACATATTTCATCAGGATGCGTTTCAGGTCGGCCATTTTCTCTTCGATATCATTGTGGCGTTCTTCAAATATGTCGATGGAATATGTGTCGCTGCAAGGACATTCGAGTAAACGGCGGACATAAGGAAAGACCGTGTTGTCTTCGTATTTCATGTGTTCGTTGACTTCACCCATATAATTGTCGAAAAACTTGAGGACAAGATTTTCCAGGTCTTTTTCGTTTTCGGTAAATATAAGTTTCAGTTTACGGCGTATATTAGGAAGCCTCTTTTCGAGGAAATATTCGTGCGAACAGTTGAGGTAACGGATAAACGGTTCGAGCGGTAATTGGTTGAATTGTTCATCCACATCCATTATAGACCGGTTGGACTGGAAATTGGCAAGAAAAAGAAAACAATCCGTATCGAAATCGTACTGTTCACAAACGACTTCAACGCTTTTGTCCCCGAATCCAAGTGAAAATTTGAGCCGGGCTAGTAATAAAAGTAAGGTATAGTCGGCATCTATCAGGTCCGACATCTTCATCCCGCGGTTGTATCTGACTGTTACATTTGTGCTCATAATTCTATATCTTTTATGTCCACCAGTTTATTTAAAATAGCATAGATTGTAAGTCCCGAAACACTATGGATTTCGAGCTTACGGCCGATATTCCGTCTGTGCGTAATAACCGTATGTATCGATATATTGTGGTACTCGGCTATTTCCTTATTGCTCATCCCTTTAACAATGCTTATCAGTATTTCTTTTTCCCTGTCGCTCAGTTCTTCCTGGTCGTTTGTCTTCTGCTTTTCCTTGTAAAGGCATTCGGTCAATACTTCTTCCAGTTTGCTTTCCGAATCGTTGATCCTGATTACTCCGTCGTACGACTGGTACATGCGTTCGTCTATCATGTTGTATACCAATGCTATCACGGGTATGTTCTTCGATAGGCTGAGTTGATTCTTGACATCTCCTTTGTGCATATGTCCCAGCAGCATGGGATTTATCACCAATGCATCGGGGCTTAATATGCTCAATTGGTAGTTGATGTCTTCGAGTTCTTTCAACTCTATTACTTTTGCTACATTCGGCGATTGAGAAAGTGTGTATACAAGCCCTTTTCGAATGATATATGAAGTTTCGGCAACTGCTAAAATCTTACCCGAATTACCCATCCGTTTCTTTTCTTATTTGGAATGATTCTTTATAATGCAAAGAACGTAAATAATAATGAATGTAACAAATTCATTATCCGAATAAACCTTTTTAATTTTTACGAGTCTATATATATAATAAAAGCAAAAAAAGGTTTTTTCATAAATGAATTTTACTTTTTTAGGTTAGTGTTAGTTAGTGTTTAGAGGTTCCGGTGTCGCGAGATACCGGACTTTTTTTATGCCTATATGTGGTGTGGGTAAAGAATAAGGGGCTGTCTAAAAAGTATTCTTGACTATCTTCTTGTCATGTTGAACGAAGTGAAACATCTGTTTTTTATGTATCCAGATTCTTCATTTCATTCAGAAACAACGTTGGAGGAGTGCAGACGACTCAATGACAATAATGATAACACTTTGATAGTGTGATATTACTTTTTGGACAGTCCCTTTAGATCTATCGGATTAATATTTAGTTCTGCATATTGAAAACATTCGTTTTGTATATAATTGTAGGGGACGGTTCGTAACCGTCCCAAATACGGACAGGTTATAAACCTGTCCATACCCATATGCTTTTAAAGGACTATTGCTTTTTACCAGTTATAAGTAGGAAGCCAAGAATGCTGTTTCGAATAACGCATCATCTGCTCTGCATAACCTTCGTCGTAAGAAACTTTTACATCGGTAATTTTACCATCTTTGTCGGTTACCAGTTCATAAACAGGGTTTACAAATCCCTTGTATGGTTTCAGGTTTAATTTGGCATAGCGTTCGAGCACTTCATTATGAAGGTTCTGGTCTACTTTAACAGCATAATCTTCTACCAGTTTTTTCCCTCCTTCATAATCGCCTTCCGATTTTATGCGTTGTATTTCGGCAAGCAGCTGTCCGAAAAGGCTGCGGAGTTTTGCATAATCGTTTATTACGACGAATGTTTTACCATCGCGTTGTTTAAATTCAACTACATTGTCAGCTTTACCTTTTTCATATACCCAGCGTGCTATAAGCTGGCGGTTGCGCATGTGTGCCTCTTCTACGTCTTTTCCGGCTTCTATGCGGGTCAATTGAGTCATCAGCCCGTTCATCATGAAGCGGTAATACTCGGCCTTGTATGCATCTGCATCAGGAATTATACCCAGTTCCAATAGTTTAGGATCAGCTATATAATACAGCCCGAACAGGTCGGCACGAGATTCTTCGATAGTAGAGCCGTTTTCTTTCAGGGCATCCGGATCTACACCGGGCATAAGCTGTCCCGATCCGTGTCCCAATATTTCATGCAGGTCTGTGTGGAGAACATCTGTGATGAATCCATAATTATGCAGCAGGTTGAGTTCAGCCTGAGACCATACAAATTCCTCGTTGAATCCGCCGTGTTCGGCTGCCCGGTCATATGCCTGCATGATATTCTCGATAGTCACTGATTTAGAACCGTAATCTTTACGTATCCAGTTCGAATTGGGGAGGTTCACGCCTATCGGTGTAGCCGGGTAACAGTCTCCACCCAGTTGTGCTGCAGTTATTACCTTAGCAGTTACGCCTTTTACCTCTTCTTTGCGGTATTTGGGGTCTACCGGCGAATTATCTTCAAACCACTGTGCATTGCTGCTTATTATTTCAGTACGTTTAGTCGCTTCAAGGTCTTTAAAGTTTACGATGGATTCCCAGCTTGCTTTCATTCCAAGCGGATCACCGTAACTTTCTATAAAGCCGTTCACGAAATCGATACGCGACAAAGAATCCTGTACCCACGAGATAGAATATTCATCAAAGGTCTTCAGGTCGCCTGTTTTATAGAACGATACCAGCTTGTCGATCACTTTCTTTTGTGCATCATTTTCGGCTGCAGCTTTTGCTTTTTCCAGCCAGCCGACAATTCTTTCTATAGCAGGTGAATACAAACCTCCGATTTTCCAGACTTCTTCCTTCAGTCCGTTACCGGATTTTACCAGACGGCTGTTCATGCCGTACATGATGGGCTGCGAATCGTTCGGGTTTTTCATTTTTGCATAGAATGCTTCTACTTCTTTCTGGCTTACACCGTCCCCATAATAGTTATTTGCAGAGGTCTGTATCAAATCGACTCCCGATGCCTGGTTTACTTTCTTACTCATCACATTCGGATCGAACATGACAGGCGTGATCATTTGTATGAAATTGTCAGCAGACATGTATTCCCCTTCGCTCATCCAGTAATCACGCAGTATGATGCTGTCGGGAAGTGCCCTTACCTGCTCTGCAAAGAATTCTTTGGAAAATCCCGGCAGGAACTTTTCTTCACCGTAATGGTGGTGGATGCCATTCGAGAACCACACACGCTTGAGATAAACCTCAAATTCCTTGTAATCGTTCGTCGATTTATCTCCCTTGTAATTTTCGTAAATCGCTTCCAGCGTACGGCGGATGGCCAGATTGTATTTATTGTTCTGGTCGAAAAGGATATCGCGTCCCTCGATGGCGGCCTGCGAAAGATAATATATCATCTCCTTCTGCCCGAGGCTCAGCGACTCGAATCCGGGTACCTGATAACGCAGAATCTGCAGGTCTGCAAATTCGTCCACTTCATACACAAAATCATCGTTTACCGTTTGTCCTGCCTGCTGCGTGGTCTTATCTCCACCGCAACTGCTCAGCATTAAAGACAGTCCTGTCATTGCCATTATTATTTTTTTCTTCATGTTATGTATATTTATCTATTTTTGTTCAGGAAGATATCAGCTGACAAAGTTAACATCTTTTCTTTTTCCGATAATATATACATCCCATATAATTAATTACATTTTACCTTGATTTACTAAATCAATTTATAGTTTAATTTTGTTTATATAGTAAGAGACTAAGATTGGAAGGTTATTATATATATGATTATAATACACGCTTGTTTCTGTGAAGGGAAACCGGTGTTTTTCTGATTAATTAGTTTAGTTAGTGCTTTTTGACATGGAGCTGGCCTGTATTATTATTAAAATAAGTTATTTGAAAATATTTGCATATCGATCTGAAAAGGCCAACTCCATGTTTTTTTAAGATTGAAAATATTTGCAGGCACAATGAGATAAAAAAACGGATGCTCCTTAAAAGCATCCGTTTCTATTATATGCATGTTTTATTTCAGATCGGGGGACTGGATGCTGGTCGTATAAAAATGCCGGCCGATCGAATCCCTGTAAATAAATGTAAATTTTACATCTGATTCTGATAAAGCTGCTGTTTCGGGATTTGTTCTCATGCTCTTTATGAGGACGTCTTTAATTGTGTTTTTATCCACGCCTTTAGTATCGGCAAGTATGCTGTAATAGGAAATCATCTCCTTGTTTTTTACAACGGTAGAATCTATGCGTGTTACCTGATCTATCATGAAAGGAGCTTTGTCATTCAGCTGTTTTGCTGTAATGACTAATCCATCTTCAATATCTTTATCTTTGTTCTGTTTTTCTTTACAGCTAACGAAAAGAGTGGCAACACATACTATTATTAGAGGACGGATAAAATATCCTAAAAGATTTTTCATGACTTTTTGTATATAAATATTTGAGAAACAAAAGTACATTTTTATAGGAACAAACGAGAAATAATCATGTATAAAGGTTAACTTTTTCAATAAAAAAGTCTTTTTCAGCAAAATGAGCAGGAATCTACACCTGTATGTCGTTTTTTTATTTATATTTGGACATAGGACTTTAATACCTCTGATAATATTATGAAAACGAAGAAAAACATAGGAGTCCGGATAAAACAACTGCGCGAACTGAAATCAATTTCTACAGAGGAAATAGCCAGGCGTTCGGGACTCGGACAGGAACAAATCATGGCTATAGAAGAAACCGGAATTATACCCTCATTGGGACCTCTCATCCAAATAGCACGGGTGCTGGGTGTAGCACCGGGAACATTTCTCGACGATTATGACGAACAGGGACCTGTCATCTGCCGTAAAGAACGGTGTGATAAATCAGCCAGCTTCTCTACCAATGACCAGTCGTCTCACCGGCATATGGATTATTATTCTTTATCTTCTTCTAAAACGGGCAGGCATATGGAGCCGTTTATAATCCGTATCGAGAAGGATAAAGAAGACGTAGATTTTATTATGTCTACGCATGAAGGTGAAGAATTCATATACTGCCTCGAAGGAGTAATCGAGATACAGTACGGGGACGACGTTTATCTGCTCGAGGAAGGCGACAGCATATATTACGACTCTATAGTGGCCCACCATGTGCATGCGCACGGTGAAAACGGTGCAAAGATTCTGGCGGTTATTTATACTCCTGTATGATAAAGATTGAAATATACATCTTATCTTAGCGGTTTCTTTATGCATTGAAACCAATGGGATGAAAATAGAACGTGAATTATTGGAGATAGCAAAAAGGCTCAGGGCAATGGCCCAGACAGGTCTTGTTTACAGTGAAGATGATTACGACCGCGAGCGTTATGAGGAGATGGTAAATCTGAGCGACCGCATGACTGCGCTTATTACCGGAAACGAGGTGTCGGTAATAGCCGGGTCTTTCCGTGTTGAAGACGACTATGTTACGCCTAAGGTGGATATACGTGCCGTGGTGTTTAATGATAAAGATGAAATACTGCTCGTAAAGGAGCGTGCCGATGGTGGCTGGGCTATGCCCGGCGGCTGGGCGGATGTCGGTTTTACCCCTTCGGAAGTGGCAGTGAAAGAAGTAAAGGAAGAAACCGGACTCGATGTAGAACCGGTACGGCTCCTGGCTGTACTCGACAAGCGGTGCCATCCCCATCCCCCGCATACGCATTATGCTTACAAAGTATTTATATTGTGCAGGCTGATAGGCGGCGCATTCACCGATACTTTCGATATTCTCGACCGTGGATTTTTTGCCAAGGATAATCTTCCCCCCTTATCGGAAGAGAGAACCCTCCGCAGCCATATCGATATGGCATACGAGTATCAAAACGATCCCTCTAAAGCTGCATATGCGGACTAAGTAAAAAGAATGAAAAGAAAAACAATGCTGTATTAAAGTTTTGTTTTACTAAAAAAGTACACTGGAAAAAAAGATTTTTTCATGGTTGTTTATTTTACTTCATCCGGTAAATTAAATATTATTATATATCTCTAAAAACTTTGTCTTTAGGGATTTTAGGTTTGTTATAATAAATTGCAGGATAAGAAAAATTTCTATAACATAATTTTGTATCTTTGTGTCGCTTTTGAGCATACCGGACAAGCGAAACAGAAAATCTAAATATTCTAAATATAAAAGACATGGTAACAATTGACAAATTTAACTTTGCCGGAAAGAAGGCTTTCGTAAGAGTGGACTTTAATGTACCCCTCGATGCGGATTTCAACATCACAGACGATACCCGTATACGGGCT
>DQAM01000499.1 GCA_003523545.1 Dysgonomonas sp. | reverse complement strand
AATATAGAGGATATGATATATCCCCTATATTTACGTGTTTTCATAATGTTTTATACAAGTTCCCAGATTTAGTTTATAACAATTTCGTTCGTTTCTACATTTCGTTTATACGAAAAATTGTTGTTAAGCTGAAGCACTTTCAACATGTGTTCGACTCCGTCGTCTACCCAGAATTTACCTGTATATCTTCGTTTTCCCAGATACTTATTATTGATTGTTATTTTGACATCGAAATATATACTGATCTTATTCAATAAGTTTTCTATCGGTTCGTTTTCGAAGCACAGCAGTCCTTCTGTCCAACGGTAATAATCGTAATTGCGGATTGCCGTTGTATCTATTTTTCCGTTTCGCGATATTGCCCTGTACTGAGGTTCGAGGACTAACGGCGGACTGCCGGGGCTTAGTATCTCGACTTTTCCTTTTATCAGTGCTGTTTCGAAAATATCGCTGCCCGAATATGCCATAACGTTGAACTGGGTTCCCAAAACTTTCACGTCGTGTTTAGCCGTTTTCACGACGAAAGGCATGTCCTTGTTAGCAGTTACATCGAAACGAGCTTCACCATCGAGGGTTATTTCCCGGTTGCTGCCTGAAAATATATTGGGGAAAGAAAACTTAGTATTTGCATTCAGCCATACATGCGTACCGTCGACTAATGTTACTTCGACTCGCTGTCCCGGGGGTACGTTTATTTCCTGCATAGTTATGCTTTCTACCAAGGGGGTGCCGCGGGGTGGGAAAAAGTAATCTTTGGCGTAAAACAAACTCAAGATAATAGCAAAAACAGCAGCTATCTTTACTATCTCGCGAATGTATGGCCTCAGGGTTCGTTGTGCCCTGACCGGAGTTCCGGCATCCTGCCATACCATCGAGGAATATAGTTTACGCAATACTTCGTACTGCTCCATATTCTCATTACTCTCATTGAGCCATTTGACGACCAGCTTCCGTTCTTCAGGGTTTGCGTTACCTGATATATATTTTAGTAAAATTTTTTCCATATTGTATGTCTGTTAGTAATGTCGACAAAGGGGAACGATTCCCTAGTAGATTTTTAATTAATTTTAATTTATTAATGGTTCGATATACCGCCGCCTGTCTTACAGTGATAAAAACAAGAATGTAAGATAGTCCTTCAACTTTACCGATAATATTTTTAAAGCCTTGCTTATGTGATATTCAACGCCTTTGGTGCTGATGCCTAATATCGACGATATATCTTTCCCCGAAAGATATTCGAAACGGCTCATTACGAACACCTGACGTGTCCGTTTGGGGAGTGATTCTATCGATTTCCGGATAATTTCGTTCAGCTCGGCTGATAATATCTCTTGCGAGGTCGATTTTTCGAGGCTCGATATTCGGATTGAAATATCTTGCAGCTCCCAACTGTCGATCGATTCAAATAACTTCATGTGTAAAGATTGATGTTTGAGGTAATCCAATGATTTGTTTTTGATAATCCTAAATAAAAAATCTTTCGGGGAGATAATTTCTTCCTGCTGCATTTTTTCCCACATGCTTATCAGCGCATCAGATGCTATTTCTTCCGCAATTTCGTCTTTATGGACAAAAGACTTGGCGAATAGAAAACAGCGCCGGTAAAATTCTTTGTATAGTGAATTAAAAATCTGTTTCTTATCGTGCATTTTTTTTATAATTACTGTAAAATAATCGCAATTCTACGAGCTAAAAAAAGATATTCTTGGTAAAGAATGAGGCCTGATACACGTATTACGTTCTGAGGTAATTCCGGATAAATAAAATAGTTATTGGTTTTAGAATAGGATGAATTGATTTTTTGTTAACAATATTATTTACAAAGCTAAATTAATTACGGAAAAGAAAAAATATTAACGCATACTTCTTTCATTTCTTTCATTTTTGTTTATTCTGAGGAAAGGGGTACAAGTGCAAAATAAAATATCAATTTGGCTAGGGATATACGTCATATAGTCGACTTAACTTATAGTGGAAATGCTGCTTCTTATCGACCTGTTTTGTGTTGCTTCGAACAATTATTGTCTTGGATTTTCGTCTTATTTCGAGGCGGCATCGAAGATTGACAGTCGTAATTCGAATATATTTTAAAATATGCTATGAGAAAAACAATTTTACTTACACATTCCTGGCTGCTATTATTTATTACGCTTTTTACCTCGTGCGAACATCGTGGATTCCAGTTTCAGACCGAATACCTGAAATTGTATGTAAATGGCAGCGGCTATATCGACAAGATATACGGGAAGAAATCGAAGCAAGATTATTGCCCCAAAGATTTAACTTCTGCTTTATTAGCTTTGGAAAAAGCCGGACAATATATATACCCTGTCTCGGCGAAATTCGACAAAGAACGAAAACATATGTCTCTGGAATATCCGAACGGGAGCAAAGCCGTATTGAAAGTCGAAGAAAAAGGTCTGTACCTGCGTTTCGAGCTGCTTTCGCTCGAACCCCGCAACGATGTCGATAATATTGTATGGGGCCCGTATAAGACAAATATCTCTAAGTATATAGGAGAAATCATATCCGTTGCCCGCGATGACGAATATGCCGTAGGTATCATGGCATTGGACGACAATACGACTAGCGGCCCTCCGTGCGACGGCGATATGGGGCAAGGCTGCTATATCATACATTCTCCCGACCCTGACAAATATCCGATCCCCCCACATCTTAAAGAGGGACAACGTTTCCGTATAGGCGGTGACGGTATAAATGATGTTGCATTTTACTCACAGCCGGAAGAATACTTCCGTTTTATGAATGGAAATGGAGCACAGCTTGAACCAGAGTATGGTATTTCTATCGCGCTCCATTCGAGGGATAGGAAAAAACCATATACAATTCGTTATCCTCATTTTAACGATTTTCCATCCGTGAAAGCTCCGAGGCATATGGAACTGACTCCTATCGATGTGGACTTTATAGGATCGGCAATTGCGTTTTATGCTTGTCCTGACGAACTGGGATTGGATGTGATCGAAAGAATTGTATTGAACGAAGGTTTACCCTATCCTACTGTAAACGGAAAATGGGTCAAAGACCCTTCTTCTTTCAAGCCTGACATTGCATGGTGGGGAGTACACGACAGTCTCGTTTCATATGCCAACCAGTTAAACATCAAAGCCGTGCAGGATGAAGGATTAGGCGAATATTATGTGAATCCGGCTGATAGATGGGCTGGAAAGATGGTTACACTAAATGGAGAAAGAAAGCCCATAAAAGAACTTACAGAACAGACCAACAAATATGGTATTGCGTACGGATTACATACCCTGACCGAATTTGTTCAACCCCACAGCAGTGACGTACAACCCGTACCTAACGATGGACTTTGTACAGTCTTGAAGACAACAATTACACAAAACATAACACTTCAAGATACAATTATATGCGTTTCGGACACCAGTTATTTGAATGAAAGAGGAGGCTGGGATCATAACAATACAAATGTTCTTAAGTTAGGAAAAGAATTGATTACCTATGATGGCGTATCGACTACCAAACCCTATATGCTGAAAGGTATTCGGCGGGGGGCATACGGAACGAATGCCATGCAGCATAGTGCTGGTGATACGATAGCTAAACTTCAGGTTAACTGTTACGCAGGTTTTGTACCCGGTATAGAACTACAAGATGAGTATGCTGAATTTTATGCAGACCTATTGGTAGACGGAGGGATGAATTATATAGATTTCGATGGCTTCGAGAGCTTTACTTATCAGGGACACGGGCAATATTCATTTAAACGTTTTATGCGTGGGCTTTTTGACAATTTCGAACAAAAAGGAGGAGATTACCTACGTGTGATGGGGTCGTGCGTTTTCGAAGGCAATTGGCATTACATGAGTGTCTGCAATATAGGCGGTGGCAGCCATATGTACGATCCGGTCAATAATAAATGGGGTATAGAGGGAAAAGATATACGGTATTCTTTCATGAGTAATTATTTCCCTTGTACATTTGGTATACAAAATCTCAAACCTGACTGGACGGTACAGGTAATCGAGAACCTCCAGTCCAAATCGATAGCCTGGGATGCTACATATATGTTGGGGCTCAGTCAGGATGTAGTAGAGAAGAACCCCCAAAAATACGAAATATTCAAAGCCTTCCGTGTATGGGAAAACGCCAGGGAAGCTAATGTATTTTCGAGCGACTTGAAAAAAGAAATGCGGAAACAAGAAAATAAGTATCATCTGGAACAAGCCGATGATACATGGATACTTTATACTGTTTCAAATTCGGGCGAACTGGGAGATGCTATAATACTTAGTTCCAGAAAATAATGATATAACTTAAAGAATAGAATTATGAACAGGAATGTCATACTTAAACCGATAGCTGTTTTTTCCCTTTTCCTATTACTGTTGAGTTGCCGAAATAATGATTCGGGCAATAGCCGGTATGTCAATAAATTTATTGGCACAGGACTCGAAGGGCGTGTGAGCCCTGTCGCTTCCGTTCCTTTCGGGATGGTGCAGATAGGAGCCGATACCCGGCCCTATAATTCGGGCTACCACTACGATGATACTTCGATTCTCGGATTCGGGCATGTGCACAAAAGCGGCGGAGGATGTAACGATTTTCTCGATATCCTGTTTATGCCCCTGCCCGCAAGTATGGATATAAACGATATCAGGAAATTATATTCAAAAAAATATTCTTCAGGCTTTTCTCATTCCGATGAAAAAGCGGAACCGGGATATTATGCGGTAGATCTGTACGACAAACAATTGAATGTAGAACTGACTGCATCGCTTCGATGCGGACTGCAACGCTACAACTATAATTCAGGAGGTACGAAAGCTGTTATTATAGACCTCGAATATGGATCGGAAGCCGCATGTACGATACAACCTGAGCACGATGTGGATACAGTATATGCATCATTTTTCGAGCAGGTAAACGAATACACAGTCAGGGGATACCGTATATCGAACGGATGGAGCCCCGAACAGCATGTATATTTCTACACAACTTTCTCGTCGCCTGTCAAAGAATGTATATTGTATGTGGATAATGACAGGGCAGAAGGTATTACATCGGCAGAAGGTAGAAGCGTAAAAGCAATCTTGACATTCGACGGGGATACCAGACAAGTAGACATAAAAACAGGTATCTCTGCTGTGGATATGGAAGGTGCATATAAAAACTGGCAAGCAGAAGTGCAAAACAAAGATTTTGAAACAATCAGGAAAGAAGCATCCAAAGAGTGGGCTTCGGTACTCAACCAGATAGAAATAGAAACGCAAGACGCTAAAAAGAAAGAATTGTTCTATACATCATTGCATAATGTCATGATGTATCCGATGCTGTTTTCTGATGTGGATAACCGTTTCCGCGGACCCGACAGGGTGGTGCATCAGACCAATGGGTATAATTATTACGGGGCGGTAATCGGGCTGTGGGACACTTTTCGTGCAGCTTGCCCTTTAACAGCTGTATTGCATCCCGATATTATGCAGGATTACGTAAAAACAGCATTGGATCATTACAAGTACGCAGGGCAATTACCCATTTGGACTCTTGCCGGAATGGAAACTTACCAGATGATAGGTATACACTCTATGCCGATGATAACTAATTGTTATATGAACGGAATAACTGGTTTCGATACAAGATTGGCGATGGAAGCCATGATACAGTCGGCAATGAAAGATACATGCGGATATTCGATGGGATATTTCGTCGGATTGGAGAACTATAAGAAATACGGTTATGTTCCTTGCGATCTGGAAATGGAATCGGTAGCTCGTACGCTTGAATATGCATACGACGACAGGGCTATCGCCAAATTTGCCGAACTGACAGGAAACAAAGATGCGTATGACTATTTCTACAAGCGTTCTTATAATTATAAAAACGTCATTGATCCCGAAACTTCATTTGCCCGTGGACGCCTGGCTGACGGAAGTTGGAGGACGCCTTTCAATCCCTTGAGTTCATCCCATCGTAAAGACGATTATTGTGAAGGCAACGGCTGGCAATGGACATTCTTTGTGCCACATGATGTAGAAGGGTTGTCCGGACTGATGGGGGGTACCCGGAAGCTTGAAACACTTATGGATTCTCTTTTTACCATGCCATCAGATTTGCACGGGGATGACGTTTCTGGAGATATCTCAGGCCTTATCGGACAATATGCGCATGGTAACGAACCGGGACATCATACTATTTATATGTACAACAAACTTGGAAATCCCCGGAAAACTCAGAAATACATCAATCAGGTGTTGACAACTTTATATGACAACACTCCCGACGGTATTTGCGGCAATGAAGATACCGGACAAATGAGTGCTTGGTATGTATTCAGTTCGCTTGGTTTCTATCCGATGGACCCTGTGTCGGGCAGATATGAATTAGGAGCGCCTTTATTCAAAAAAGCTACAATCAAACTTCCCTCCGGTAAAAAGTTTATCGTAGAAACAAAAAATCTGTCAGACAAAAATATATATGTAAAAGATGTTTTCCTGAACGGGCAGCGACTCGACCGCACATTTATCACTTTCGATGAAGTACTGGAAGGCGGTGAATTACTTTTCGAAATGCTAAATGAATAATATGAAATGAATTACACCCGCTTTCCCGCCAAATACCTAGAATACCGCATTAAAATATGTAATGTTTTAGAAAACAGAAAGTTGCAATAATCATTGCACAAGAATCGTACCACTTGTAATTTTGCATAAGTTCCGCTATCAATACATAATAAAGGATTATTAAATTCTCATATGGATATTCCCTTAACTCTTTCAACGAAAGTAAACATGCTTCTTAACCCGATATTTAAGATTTTCATAGTATTGATAAAAGTATATTAAGAACAAGGTTTTATCTCACTAATTCACTTGGAGTCATATTCATGTGAGACTTAAATACACGTGAAAAATATTGTGGTGATTTGAATCCGGACATGAAAGCGACCTCTTTTATCGATAGGTCGGTATGTTTAAGCAATTCTATGGATTTGTTTATTCTTATTTGGTTCAGATAATCTAGAGGAGAAAGATTTAGGTTGCTGGAAAATAATTTTCTCAGATACCTTTCCCCGATACCTACATGTTCTGCCACTTCCGTTATAGTCACATCGGTGTCATAATTTTTACGGATATAACCGACTGCTTTTTTCAACGAATCGTTCGTACAGACTGGCAGGTATGTCTCACTCATGTGTCTGTAAATGAGTATCAAAAGCTCGGCATAATACATAATCACAAGATGTTCATAGTAATTACTCTTATCTTTCAATTCATTTACAATACGTTGTACAGCCCTCATCATTCTTACATTGTTTACTATTTTGATGAGCCTGTTTTCTTCGGAGAAGATATTGAATGGCGCTAAATCCCTGAAATTATTGTTATTTGTCACATCAAACTGTTCAAAGATTTCTGGCATGAATTCTAACTGCATTAAGGTCACTCCTTTTGGACCTGCCTCGAACATGTGATCTAGATTGGAATGAATAATCATCATCTCATTCTCATTAAAAGTAACGCTCTCGTTTTTTCCGACATGAAGTATGCAACTTCCTTTGCGTACAAAATTTATTTCGATACGTATGTGTCGATGGGGTCCATACGTTTCGAAAGGCTCGAAAGGTATGAACCGGAATACGTCGGCCAGTCTCTTTTGTTTAAGACCGCTTATGATATTATTCAGGTTAGACCATAAGGATTGGCTTATATTGTTGCTTTCTATCATATTCTCAAAATAATCAAAGGCATTGTTATAAAATATGCTCATAATAAAAACTATGGATATATCTTTTCTAAGTTACGAAATGTCCGGATATATTCTTTCCGGACATTTCATTTTTAACTAAAACACAATAGATATTGTACCATAACACGGACTGGCTTCAAGTCGTTTGCAGTAGTTTCCCCATGCTATTTCGGGATAATCCCATTGGTTATTTACATACAGAATCAGCTGTTCATCTTCCAGTCTGTCCATACGGCAGGCTAAACCTGCTTTCTCGGAAATTACCGACATTGATAGATTCGCATTGTTGCTGAGAGTATAGTAATAAATATTTTCTTTCATTCCTTTCGCCTGTTGGGTCAGAGGGGCGTCGCTTCCTGCACCTTTGTCTCCCCAGTAAAAATAATTATGCGTATCCTGATGCCAGTCTTGCGTAGGACGTTCACCGTATTTTGCCTGCTTATTATTTACAAACGGAGTTTCTCCCGTGTTGCCTGCAAATTCTCCTTCGGGATAATAATTCCAATAGCCGTCTCTTTTCCATTTCAGAGAACTGAAATTATCGGATAGATGGAATTTAAGTCCGGTTTCCCTCAGATAGCCGTTGGGTTCTCCTTGTGTATTGTAGCTAATGTCCATTTTCCCGGCAGCATATATAACGAAATTCATATCTAACCTGATATCTTTATACATACCACTAAGGTTGACAAGCACTGTGTTGTCTTTCTTAATATGGGTGAGATTTGTTTTTACCCAATCCTTTTCTTCAACCACATACTTGTCCGCCGATTTTCTTACTTCTGCTCCCGATAAGTGATTGAGGTTTACATACATGTTCAGGAAAGGAACTTTTTCAATAACTACTTTCCCATCGACCACGGCATTCACTATCAGTCCGGTAGTTTTTGAGAAAGGTATTTCAAAATTATCTCCACTGACGATTAATTTATCTCCCGAATCCTTTACATTGATATTGCCTTTGCGTGCCGGAGTAGGTAACTCGATAATTTCCTCGCCCAAAGAATATTCATAAGCATCGATTAGATTTTTAGATGCATCATAAAACATGATGCGAACTTTTTCGCCTTGCACCCAATTTTCAGCAGGGACAGCTAATATCCCTTTCTGGTGAGGAGGCAAAGAACTCCCTTTAAATGTTTTTGTTTTTCCTCTATAAGTATATTCTGCTGTTATTTCATCCATATTTGTATGGTCGAACCTGTTGTATACCGGAATGTTCAATGGTATGCCCGATACGAAATTTTCAATTACCTTGCCTTTTATCAATAACTGCACCGGAGAATGGGCCTTCTTGGTAGACCAGAACTCAGGCTTTTTGCGTCTCCATACGTCCACGATACCCCATTCGCCATATCCTATGCACTGCCCGTAATAATCTTTATTATTGGCTGACCGTGCAAATTCGAACCAGAAAGGAGCTCCTTCTTTCAAAGCCGGTACCATAAATGTCTCGTCGACATATCCCCAGATACCGCCACCAAGTCCCCCGCTGGTCGGGAACAAACCGCTCCACATCATGTCGATTGATTTCCCCCAGAACTCACGTATGTTAGGGTCGTCTCTCAACGTTTTGAATGTATAGCAGGCAGGGTGCGCCCATTCGTCGAAAAGGGCGGGAATGCCGTGCCCCTGGAAATTATGCGTAGTTTTTCCCCATTGAGATAGGTTGCCATATACATCCTGATAATGCATACTGAGTATGTCATATATTTTTGCGTCTTCGTTCTGTGCACCCGGATAACTCCAGATAACAGGGCGTGTTGTATCTTCAGCCTTTACCCAATCCCACGATTTTTGGAAATTACTGCCATAGGAAGACTCATTCCCGATAGACCATATTATCACGGACGGATGCGAACGGAAAGTTTTCAGCATCTCTCGGCATTGGGATAAATACTGGTCCTCGTGTTCAGGAGAATTCTGTGTCGCTCCCGGTGCATAATTTTTTTGCCTGTGAGTGTTGATAAAGCATACAGCCGATTCGGCTTCGACATATATACCGTATTTATCACAAAACTCTACAAATCTTTCGCTTGGTGGATAATGGGATGTGCGTACAAAATTCATATTGGCTTCTTTAAACAGAATAGCATCCAGGCTGTCAATATCCGCTGTGGTAGTGCGACCCAATACGGGATGAACATCGTGACGGCAGGCTCCGCGAAGTTTTATGGGCGAACCGTTCACCAAAAGCCTGTCACCTACAATCTTTACTTCTCTGAATCCTACATTCTGGCTAAACCGGTATAATTCTTTTTTCCCTTCTTTGATGATGGCCGTTAAGCGGTAAAGATGAGGATGTTCGGCATCCCATTTCTGAGGATTGGAGACCGGTATGTTATTCACATTTATTCCATCGTTCAATCGGAAAATGTTTTGACTTAACTTAACGGCTTTGCCTTTGTTATCGGTTAAAAGATATTCGACCTCAGCGTTGGCCGAATTTGATACATTATATTGTATCTTCAATTCGGCATCTTTGTAATCTTTGTCCAGATGCGTCTCAATTCCCCAGTTGTATAAATGCGTATCCGGCAGGGCATAGAGTAATACATCTCTCAGAATACCGCCTACGGGATGATGTGCATATCCTGATGCATATGAAATTTCATCTACGGGGTCAATGATCTCGAGTTCTATCGTATTATTTTGTCCCGGATTGATGTATGGAGTTATATTGGTTTCCCAACGGGTAAAACCGCCTTTGTGCTCCCTTACAAACTTACCGTTGATGGTTAGCGTCGCATAACTGTAAACCCCGTCGAAACGCAAAATTGTTTGATGGTCACTAAAGCCGGAGGGAATATTTATCTCTTTTTTGTAAAAAAACGCCTTGTCATGTTCTATCCCGTAGCCTTGCATGACTGCTTCTCCCGGAACTTTGATTGTATTCCAGTTACTTTCTTTCGTCCTTTTAAACTGCCAGTCCCCATTCAATGAAATGACAGACCTCGATATATCTGAGACTTTCTGCGGAAGATTATATGCCTTTTCAAAACCGTAAGACAAAAAAGGAATAATTAAAAATAATATTCCTGAGATTAACTTTTTAATCATAGTGATTCGTTTTCATGTAAGACTTAATATTAGCATAATCAAAATTACACAAACATGTTCATCAATACGATTTTCGGTGAAGGGTTAACGTTACTTCATAGGCTCAAATTC
>DQAM01000500.1:1600-6520 GCA_003523545.1 Dysgonomonas sp. | reverse complement strand
CTACTACTTCTTCGGGTTGAGTATAAGTATGGTGTTCGGCAACTACATCGTCTTCTATTCCGGCTAATACGCCTAGCTCGCCTTCTACTGTTACATCGAATTGATGTGCATAATCAACTACTTTTTTAGTAACTGCTACATTTTCATCATAAGGCAGGTGTGAACCATCGATCATTACAGAAGAAAAGCCTGCATCGATACAAGACTTACATGTTTCAAAAGAATCACCGTGATCGAGGTGAAGCACAATCTGTGGTTTTTCCCAGCCCAGGCTCTTTGCATATTCTACAGCACCTTGTGCCATATAACGCAGCAAAATAGGATTAGCATATTCACGTGCACCTTTCGATACTTGAAGAATAACAGGAGATTTTGTTTCGGCTGCAGCCTGGATAATAGCTTGCAATTGCTCCATGTTGTTGAAGTTGAAAGCCGGGATTGCATATCCGCCTTTTACAGCTTTTGCAAACATCTCTCTCGTATTCACGAGGCCAAGGTCTTTGTAATTTACCATTGTTTTAGTTATTATATGATTTATTTATTAAATGTGTTTTTATTTTCCACACAAAATTAGAAAAATTATGCCATAATAAAATCACTGATAGTCTAAAAATTATACCCAAAAGATAGATGTTTATATATTTTTAGCAGGGTGCAATTTAACATACTCTGAAATGCAATTTTGACTTTGCATTTTTGAAAAATATTGATAACAAGGGGCACATGCAGCACCTGAAAAATATCCATTGAATTAGTTCTTAATGAAACAAAACTTTTTACAAATCTTAAGTGTTTAATTTTTCGTACAGAAGTTTAAATTATTTATATTATAGAATGGGATTATTTTCTCGAAAGCCTATAGGAGTTTTAGTGGCCGAAGCTAATGCCGAAGGACAAAACACCCTGAAACGGACATTAGGAGCCGCGAGGCTGATCATGCTGGGTATAGGGGTTATCATAGGTGCAGGTCTTTTTTCGGTTACGGGAAATGCTGCCGCAGATTTTGCAGGGCCTGCCATTACTATATCATTCGTTATAGCAGCGTTGGGATGCAGCTTTGCAGGGCTTTGCTATGCCGAATTCGCGTCTATGCTCCCGGTCGCAGGAAGTGCGTATACATATTCGTATGCCACAATGGGGGAATTCATTGCCTGGATTATAGGATGGGATCTGGTGCTGGAATATGCTGTGGCGGCCGCCACGGTAAGCATAAGCTGGAGCCGTTATCTGGTAATTTTGCTTGAAGATATCGGGATACATATTCCCGAAGCTTTGACCTTATGCCCGTGGGACGGGGGAATAGTGAATCTTCCCGCTTCACTAATCGTGATTATTTCGAGCCTCTTGTTAATACGTGGTACGGAGAAAAGTTCTTTTGTAAATATGATTATTGTCATATTGAAGATTTCGGTGGTTATAATATTCATAATAATAGGCTGGCGATATATAAATATAGAAAATTATACTCCTTTTATTCCCCAAAATACCGGGACTTTCGGCGAATACGGAATAAGCGGTATCATCCGGGGAGCCGCTATTGTCTTTTTCGCTTTCATCGGCTTCGATGCGGTCAGTACAGCGGCTCAGGAAACTATAAATCCCAAACGTAATATGCCTATTGGTATTTTGGGATCCTTGTTTGCATGTACTGTGCTGTATGTATTATTCGCATTCGTAATGCTAGGTGTAACCAATTACCTCGATTTTAAAGGACAGGACGGCATAGCGCCTGTAGCAGTGGCCATAAGCCATATGGGAGAAGTGGATGCAAACGGAGTTTTCCGCCCGGCTTACGACTGGCTCAATAAGGGGGTAACTCTGGCGATTCTAGCCGGGTATTCATCGGTAATATTAGTTATGCTCTTAGGACAAAGCCGTGTGTTTTACAGCATGAGTAAGGACAAATTATTACCTCCCATATTTTCAGAAATCCATAAAAAATTCCAGACTCCCTATAAAAGCAACCTGATGTTTATGGTTGTCATCAGTATACTTGCCGCATTGGTTCCGGCCAGGGTTGCAGGCGAAATGACGAGTATCGGTACATTACTGGCTTTCATTATAGTATGTTTCGGTGTGCTGGTGATGCGCAGGACTATGTCTGACGTTCCCCGTTCGTTTAAGACGCCTTTCGTGCCTTTTGTCCCGGTCGCAGGAATTTTAATCTGCTTCTTTTTGATGGTGTTCCTGCCTTTCGATACATGGATACGTCTGATTGTGTGGATGATTATCGGAATAGATATATACATACTTTATGGTAGAAAAAGAAGCAGGTTTGCCCGGCCAACCAATGGAGATAACGGCAATCTCACTTTAAGCGGTTCTGTTATAATACTATCTTTAATCCTTATTATTATGTCCGTCTGGCATCAATATGCGATAGGTTGGGATCAGGATAAAATTCTGGCTTTATCTTCTATCACATTAGGTATATTGCATATATTGTTATTCGGATATAAATTTTTGCAGGATAGATATAAAATTAAAAACGACAGATAGAAATATCTGCCGTTCTTATTAAGTTGCATAAAAGAGATAATGAGATAACAAAATCAGTTCTTATTTGGCGAGCACGCCGTTTTCATCATAGTCATAAGATATCCTTTGTGCATTTCCCCAATTTTTTGCCTTTTTATTCCAGGAATAACGTTCCACATCTTTTACGTTTTTTCCCGCATATGTATAATCCATCCTGTCGACAGGAGACCAGTCCTTATCCGAAGCATCCCATACATAAGTCACCTTCGATACACATAGTCCTTCTTCGTTCAGGATATTAACTTTCTTTTTATAAGGAATAAGTCCGGTTTGGTCATTTCCCTTGAAATAAGTTGTGGCGACAGTATTGTCTGTCTGTTCGACATTGTGATATAAATCAGTGTCGGATTCTGCTTTCACTAACCCCGTATTACTTACAAAAAGAAATAAAGCAATAACTACTGAAGTAAAAACATTTGATTTCATAATGATAGTAAATTTAATTGTTTAACCTATTATTTGCCGTTTAATAAACGTAAAATTAGGTATAATTGTTTTGATTTACTATCATTTTGTCATTAAATTTAAGAAACATGTTATTAAACATATTAATAAAAAATCACCTCGAAAAGACAAAAAGATATTTTTTACTGAAAAGTATATCCGAAGAATTGAAAGCGTGTTAAAAAATTAGATTTAATACATTAAAACGAAGCTTTTAGAAGATTAAATTTTGTGATAATAAGTATATTTCATGATTAGTATTTTACTCTTTTTTGCAAATAAAAAAGGGAGAAAAAATCTCCCTTCTATTATATATTTGATATCTATACATTATCCAAAGTCGTCGAATAATAACATTTCGGGCGGTACCCCTAAATCGTCGAGCATCTTCTTTACAGAATTAGCCATCGGCCCGGGACCGCACATGTAATATTCTATATCTTCGGGAGCGTCATGATCCTTTAGATAGTTGTCGTAAATAACCTGATGAATGAACCCTACATATCCTGTCCAGTTATCTTCTGGCAGAGGTTCTGACAGACCGATATTGAAAGTAAAGTTCGGGAATTCCCGTTCTATTTTGCGGAAGTCTTCTTCGTAGAAAATTTCGTTCTTAGAACGTGCTCCGTACCAATATGATATTTTGCGGTCAGTTGTTTTTAATGTATTGAACAGATGGAGTAACTGTGAACGCAATGGAGCCATACCCGCACCACCGCCGACATAAAGCATTTCATTTTTCGTATCCAGAATGTGGAAATCTCCGTAAGGACCGGATACTCTCACTTTATCGCCCGGTTTCAGGTTAAAGATATAGGATGAACCGATTCCCGGTTTTACTCCTTGTTTCCAAGTACCGGTTGCCCTGTCTATAGGCGGGGTTGCGATACGTATATTAAGCATAACAATGTCCCCTTCGGCAGGATAGTTTGCCATCGAGTATGCACGCATTGTTCCGGTATCGTTCGATACATTCAAATCCCACATCTTGAATTTGTCCCAGTCGCTCCTGTATCTGTCTTCGATAATAAAATCGGAAAATTTAATGTCATACTTAGGGATACTGATTTGAATATAAGAACCGGGTTTAAAATCGAGGTGTTCGCCTTCGGGAAGCTTCACTACAAATTCTTTGATGAAAGTAGCTACTCCGTTATTGGAAACCACTTCGCATTCCCATTCTTTCACACCGAATACCTCTTCCGGCACCTGTATTTTCATATCGGATTTAACCTTGGTCTGACAGCCCAGACGCCAATGATCCTGCTGCTGTTTACGTGAGAAAAATCCGACTTCGGTAGGAAGTATTTCCCCGCCGCCTTCAAATATCTGGCAGCGGCACTGTCCGCAGGTTCCTCCACCTCCGCAAGCTGAAGAAAGGAATATATTCTGCGATTGAAGCGTATTCAGTAAGGTGCTTCCCATCGGGGTTTCAAATTCCTTTTCTCCATTAACCATAATTTTGACATTTCCTGCCGGTATTAGTTTTGCCTTAGTATAAAGTATGGTGAAAACAAATAACAGCATCACTACGAAAAAGGCTACGATGCTTGCCAGAACAGTTAAAGTAGCGGTAGACATTAAAAATATCATATATTGTAATTTATTATTTTTCTATTATACTAATTAGTGCTGACAGCCGATTACAGATTGATGCCCGAGAAACTCATAAACGCTATACCCATAAGGGCAGTTATGATAAACGTTATACCTAACCCGCGCAAAGGTTTAGGGATATCTGAATATTGAAGTTTTTCGCGGATTGCCGACAGTCCGAGTATGGCAAGAAACCATCCGACGCCTGTTCCGAATCCATATACTGTTGCATAACCGACATTCAGGAATTCTTTTTGCTGCATGAAAAGCGAGCCTCCCAGGATAGCGCAGTTTACTGCTAGTAATGGCAGGAATATCCCTAACGTATTGTATAAGGATGGG
>DQAM01000500.1:0-1490 GCA_003523545.1 Dysgonomonas sp. | reverse complement strand
TACGTTCTATAATCATCTCCAATATCTGGGTAACTGAGGCCACGACTGTAATAAATACCAGAAGTGTCAGCATGCTCAGGTCTACATCCTTAAAACTTTCCCCCAGCCATTGCAATGCTCCGGCTTTGAGAATATAATTTTCCAATAGATAGTTGATCGGCACGGTTATCGTCAGTAGGAAGATAACAGCAACACCTAGTCCTATAGCTGTTTTTACATTTTTAGAGATGGCAAGGAAAGTACACATACCCAAAAAGTATGCGAAAATCATGTTTTCGATAAATATCGAACGGACGAATATACTTACGGCTTCTTGCATAATTCTTATTCTTGTGTATTATTTAAAATAAAATACTTAAGCTTCTTCCTGCAGGTCTTTATTCCTGCTTCGTTGTACCCATATAATCACTGCAACGACTATCAGTGCCATTGGAGGTAATATCATCAGGCCGTTATCCATGTAGCCTATATTGTATATGGCTTCGGGAATGATACGAATGCCGAGCAATGTTCCCGAACCAAGAAGTTCCCTTACAAAGCCTACAATAAACAAGACAATAGCATAGCCCAAACCATTACCTATTCCATCTAGAAAAGATGCTACAGGGCCGTTTCCCAAAGCAAACGCTTCAAGCCGTCCCATAAGTATACAGTTGGTCAGAATCAAGCTGATAAATACCGACAGCTGTTTGTTTATATCATATGCATAAGCTTTGAGCACTTCGCTTACCAGCGTTACCAGGAAAGCGGCTACAACCAATTGCACAATAATACGTATCTTATCTGGTATATAATGCCTGAGCAATGATATAAAGAGGTTGGCAAATGCAACGACTACAATAACACATATACCCATCATCAATGCAGCTTCCAGCTTTGTAGTCACCGCCAATGCGGAGCAGATACCAAGTACCTGGACCAATACCGGATTTTTCTTGTTTAGAGGTCCCAGCAGGATAGCTTTAGTTTTGTCTGATAAAAACTGGCTCATATTTTATATCATTTATTTTTTAATTTATTTAGAAAGCTGCTATATGCCTCGAGCGTATCGTAGAGCATATGATCTACACCGTTTCCGGTGATAGTGCCTCCTGATATTCCATCTACATAATCCCTGTCGGATGTACCTTTTCCGGGTTTTACTACTGCCACCGATTTGAACACTCCGTCCTGAAACAGCTGTTTGCCTTGGAATCTTTCGCCAAACCAGCTTTGCGAAATTTCTGCACCTAAACCGGGTGTTTCTCCCGAATGGCTGAAATCGGCTCCGAATACAGTATTGCCATCATCATTCACAGCGATATACCCCCATAAAGGGCCCCAAAGACCTGTACCGTAAAGAGCTAGGATATATTTTTTTTGTCCGTCTACTACAGCTTCATACACCGGAAGGCGCCGCTGGTCTTCCGACTTGGCAAGTTCAACTTTCATATCGGCGACAAAGGCTTCATCTTTAGTATCGGGAGTCATATTTCCCTGGTTGTCCACTA
>DQAM01000120.1:14050-14361 GCA_003523545.1 Dysgonomonas sp. | reverse complement strand
CCGCTCTTCCGATCTAATTCTGCTGGAATATATTGAATTATGTGAGAAAAATTCTCAGTAGAGGAAATTTGAAAGTAACCGTATAATTAAGACTATATTATAATGAGCATCCTTGATTTGAGCGAACAGGAAATTGTTCGACGCAACAGTTTAGAAGAAATGCGCCGTATGGGGATCGAGCCATACCCTGCCGCTTTGTATGAAACTAACGCATATACAACCGAAATAAAACAGAATTTCGAAGACGAAGGCGAACGCAGGAATGTATCTATTGCCGGACGTATTATGAGCCGCCGTATCATGGGTAAAGC
>DQAM01000120.1:0-13886 GCA_003523545.1 Dysgonomonas sp. | reverse complement strand
CCGCCGTATCATGGGTAAAGCCTCGTTTATGGAATTGCAGGATTCGGAAGGTCGCATCCAGGTTTATATATCCAGGGATGACCTTTGTCCGGGCGACAATAAGGATTTATATAATGTAGTTTTCAAGAAGTTACTAGATATCGGTGATTTTGTAGGCATTACCGGATATGTCTTCCGTACGCAGATGGGAGAAATATCGGTTCATGCAGAAACATTGACCGTATTATCCAAATCGCTTCGTCCGTTGCCGGTAGTAAAGATGAAAGACGGGGTGGTTTATGACGGATTCAACGACCCTGAACAACGTTACCGCCAGCGATACGTCGACCTGATCGTAAACGATGGAGTAAAAGATGTATTTCTGAAAAGGACAAAAGTGTTCAATTCTATGCGTGAATATCTTAATAATCATGGATATATCGAAGTAGATACTCCTGTTTTGCAGAGCATTCCGGGTGGTGCGACGGCACGTCCGTTTATCACGCATCATAATGCATTGGATATTCCTCTGTATCTTCGTATTGCAAATGAATTGTATCTGAAACGACTGATTGTAGGGGGATTCGAAGGTGTATATGAATTTTCACGTAACTTCCGTAACGAAGGCATGGACCGTACCCATAATCCGGAATTCACCGTGATGGAGTTTTACGCGGCTTATAAAGATTATAACTGGATGATGGATTTTACAGAGCGTATGCTCGAAAAAATCTGCCTCGACGTTCATGGTACTACAAAAGTAAAAATGGGAGATAAGGAGATCGATTATAAAGCACCGTATCCCCGTGTTACAATGATAGATTCCATAAAGCATTTTACAGGTTTCGATATCAGCAGAATGAATGAAGAACAGCTTCGGAATGTTTGCCGGGAGCTGGGTATAGAACAGGATGAAACGATGGGTAAAGGCAAGCTGATAGATGCAATCTTCGGTGAAAAGTGCGAGCCTAATTATATTCAGCCTACATTTATAATCGATTATCCGGTGGAAATGTCACCGCTTACTAAGAAGCACCGCAGCAATCCGGAATTGACGGAACGTTTCGAGTTGATGGTAAATGGCAAAGAATTGGCAAATGCCTACTCCGAATTGAACGATCCGATCGATCAGCGGGAACGTTTCGAAGATCAGCTGAAATTGTCCGAAAAAGGGGATGATGAAGCAATGTTCATCGACCAGGACTTCTTACGCGCCCTTGAATACGGTATGCCGCCGACAAGTGGTATAGGTATTGGGATGGATCGTCTGGTGATGTTTATGACCGGGCAGGAAAGTATTCAGGAAGTATTGTTCTTCCCTCAGATGCGTCCTGAAAAAGTTGCGAAGAAAGATTCGGCAGATAAATATACGGCTTTAGGAATTCCTGAGGAATGGGTTGCGCTTGTACAGAAAGCGGGTTATCAGACCGCCGACAGCCTCAAGGAAGCAAATCCGAACAAGCTGCATCAGGAACTGTGCGGTTTGAACAAAAAACATAAACTTAACCTTTCGAATCCTAAGGGTGAAGAGGTTGAGAGTTGGATTCAAAATGCAGGAAAGTAATCATATTCCTTATTGTTTAACTAAATAGCTTGTTAATGAAGCAGCTTGGTAGAATAGCAGTATTGGGAGGGGGCACCTGGGCTACGGCTCTGGCTAAGATTATCCTGACTCAGCAGACTCATATCAACTGGTATATGCGTCGTCCGGAGCAGATCGAGGAATTTCTTAAAATAGGGCATAACCCGTTTTATCTTTCCAACGTGCCTTTTAATATAGACCGTATTTCGTTTTTTTCGGATATAAATGATCTGGTAAGTAATTCAGATACACTCATATTGGCAGTTCCTTCACCTTTCCTCAAATTACATCTGGATAAGCTGAAAAAAGAATCCGGGTTTGAAGATAAATTTATCATTTCGGCGATAAAAGGGATCATTCCACCGGAAAATTTACTGGTGACAGATTACCTGATGACCTATTACAATATACCATCCGACAGGTTAGCCATTGTGGCCGGTCCCTGTCATGCTGAAGAAATAGCGATGGAAAGGCTTACTTATCCGACTATCGCCTGCTCAGACCGGGAAAAAGCATCTGAGGTTGCCGCCCTTTTTACAAACCGTTTTGTTAAAGCTTCGGTTTCGGATGATGTGGTAGGCATGGAATTAGCCGCTGTATTGAAAAATGTATATGCTATAGCATCGGGAGTGTGTCATGGATTGAAGTACGGTGATAATTTCCAGGCAGTACTGGTATCGAATGCCATTCAGGAAATGAAACGCTTTATAGCCGCCGTTTCTCCGGTCGAACGAGAAATCCTCGATTCGGCTTATGTGGGTGATTTGCTGGTGACTGCATATTCAAGCTTCAGCCGCAACCGCACATTCGGTTCCATGGTAGGGCGCGGTTATTCTGTCAAATCTGCACAGATCGAAATGGAAATGATAGCCGAAGGATACTATGGAACTAAATGTATAAAGGAGATGAACGAAAAATATATGGTGCATATTCCTATTGCAGATGCGGTATACCGTATACTATATGATAATTCTCCGGCAAAACATGAGATAAAGCGCTTGCGTGAAGATATATTGAAATAACTTTTATAACAACGACAATTATGGAAAAAATAAGTCTTAACATTGATAAGGTCCTATCGTTCGTAAATAAAGCGGATATAGAAAAGAATGCAGCATTGGCTAAAGAATGCAATGAAACTTTACACAACGGCACAGGAAAAGGAAATGATTTTCTCGGATGGCTCGATTTGCCGTCTTCTGTCACTGCGGAGCAATTGCAGGATATTCAGGAAACAGCAGATCGTCTCAGGGATAAATGCGAAGTAGTAGTTGTTGTCGGAATCGGAGGAAGTTATCTCGGTGCTAAAGCAGTTATCGAAGCCCTTTCTAATTCTTTCGACTGGCTGGAAAAAGATCGTAAAAATCCGGTAGTAGTGTATGCCGGACAAAATATAGGAGAAGATTATCTTTTCGAATTGATGAATTATCTGAGTGATAAATCTTTCGGAATAATAAATATATCGAAATCGGGTACAACCACTGAGCCAGCTCTTGCTTTCCGCATCCTCCGAAAGCAGCTGGAAGATGCGGTAGGAAAAGATGAGGCGAAAAACCGTATTGTAGCCGTAACGGATGCGGCGCGCGGTGCTCTGCATACATTAGCTAAAAATGAAGGCTATAAAATGTATGTTATTCCCGATAATGTAGGCGGACGCTTCTCAGTCCTTACCCCGGTAGGCTTGCTTCCCATAGCGGTAGCAGGATTGGATATATCGAAATTGATCGAAGGCGCTGTTTTCATGGAAGAAAATACAAAGCCGGAAATCCCGTTCGAAGAAAATATCGCAGAGCAGTATGCAGTTACACGTAACGAGTTGTATAAGAAAGGTAAGAAGATAGAAATACTGGCTAACTTTAATCCTAAGCTGCATTTCCTGGCAGAGTGGTGGAAGCAGCTTTACGGGGAAAGTGAAGGCAAAGAGAACAAAGGTATTTTCAATGCATCGGTTGATTTTACTACCGATCTTCATTCGATGGGCCAATGGATACAGGAAGGAGAGCGTACCATATTCGAGACGGTATTGTCGGTGGCAAGGCCCGCAAATTCGGTACTTATCACTTCTGATCCTGAAGATTTGGACGGTCTCAATTACCTGATCGGAAAGAACGTGGATTATGTCAATAAAATGGCCGAATTGGGAACTCAGTTGGCTCACGTTGACGGAGGTGTCCCGAATATAAAAATCGAAATACCTGACTTAAACGAATACTATCTGGGACAATTGATTTACTTCTTTGAGAAAGCCTGCGGAATCAGCGGATATATACTCGGGGTAAACCCATTCGATCAGCCGGGGGTGGAAGCTTACAAGAAAAATATGTTTGCTTTGCTGGAAAAACCCGGGTTCGAAAAAGAAAGTGAAGAAATAAAGAAAAGAATATAATTATACTTTTGTAAGGGCGAATAATTTTTGCCCATAATTCTTTAACAAGGCGAATCGTTATTTGCCTCTACAGATATGGCAGAAAAGAAACACTTATTGGGAATGACGTTGGACGAACTGAAACAGGTCGTTTCCGATAATGGTTTGCCTGCATTTGCTGCAAAACAGATTGCCGACTGGATATATAAAAAGAAAATTTCTTCGGTAGATGAGATGACTAATATATCGGTTGCCAACCGCAATGTATTAGCCGAAAAATATGATATTGGACGTAATGTTCCCATAGAATTCCAGAAATCGACGGACGGGACAAAAAAATATTTGTTCCGGAATGACTCCGGGAAATATATCGAATCGGTAATGATACCAGACGATGACCGGAAAACTTTATGTGTATCTTCGCAGATAGGATGTAAATTGAATTGCCTGTTTTGCATGACTGGGAAACAGGGTTTCAATGGGAACCTTACTACTAACGAAATAATAAATCAGATATATTCGGTCGAAGAGGCTGATAAGCTGACCAATGTGGTTTTTATGGGGATGGGTGAGCCTCTCGATAATTATGAGGAGTTGTCCAAAGCATTGGAGATAATGACTGCCGATTATGGGATGGCATGGAGTCCTAAGCGGATCACCGTTTCGACTACGGGGATTATCCCGAAACTAAAACTTTTTTTGGAGGAAAGCAATGCACATCTGGCAGTCAGTCTTCACAGTCCGTTCAGGGAGCAGCGTTCGTCCATAATGCCCGTAGAAAAAGCTTTCCCCTTGTCTGATATCTTAAACTTGCTGCGGGAGTACGACTGGTCTCACCAAAGACGATTATCTTTCGAATATATCATGTTCAAGGATTTCAATGACTCTGTAATATATGCGAAGGAATTGGCAAATATTTTGAGAGGATTGGACTGCCGGGTCAATCTGATTCGTTTCCATGCTATACCGGGAGTCGATCTGGAAACATCCCGCAATGATGTGATGGAAAAGTTCAGAGACTATCTGGTCGGTAAAGGCGTCAACTGTACTATACGTTCTTCGCGCGGTGAAGATATTTTTGCCGCATGCGGTATGTTATCGACAGAAAAGAATAGCCCCAAAAATCCCCCGGAAGGGGACTTTTGGAAAGAAAATTAAGAATAATTTTATATAATAAAACCTCTTAGCTCCCCTCCAGGGGAGTTGAGGGGGCTAATAAAACACTATGATAAAAGTAGGAATTACACACGGAGATATTAACGGTATAGGTTATGAAGTGATATTAAAGACTTTTGCAGACCTTCGTATTGCCGAATTATGTATTCCCGTGATCTATGGTTCGACCAAAGTAGCTTCTTATCATCGCAAAGCTTTGGAGTTACCCGCTGTAGCCTTCAACCAGATACAAAAAGCGGAAGATGCTTCCCAGAATAAAGTGAATTTTATCAACTGCATTACCGAAGACATTAAAGTTGAGCTCGGAAAATCAACTAAGATAGCCGGAGATGCTTCACTGGCAGCATTAGAACGTGCAACTGCCGATTTGCAGGAAGGTGTGATTGATGTGCTGGTGACAGCTCCTATCAATAAGGACAATATTCAGCAGGAAGGTTTTCATTTTCCCGGACATACTGAATATCTGGAAGAAAAATTCGGAAATGAGAGCGAAAAATCCTTGATGATTTTAGTCAAAGATGATTTAAGGGTAGCTTTAGTGACGGGACATATCCCGTTATCGGAAGTTCCGGCAGCTGTAACACCAGACAAGATAAGAGAGAAAGTTGAAATTTTTAACCGTTCTCTGAAACGGGATTTCAATATAGATAAGCCGCGTATCGCTATTCTGTCTTTGAATCCGCATGCCGGAGAAAATGGATTACTGGGTTCGGAAGAAAACGAGATAATCATTCCTGCTATCAAAGAGATAGCGGAGACAGGAATACTTTGCTTCGGACCGTATGCGGCAGATGGTTTCTTCGGTTCCGGACATTTTAAACAGTTCGATGGTATTCTGGCTATGTATCATGATCAGGGACTTGCACCGTTCAAAACGTTAGCAATGGAAGATGGCGTCAATTTCACGGCTGGACTGCCTATCGTGCGGACATCGCCCGCTCATGGGACTGCTTATGGTATAGCCGGAAGAAATGAAGCTTCGGAAGAATCGTTCCGCCAGGCAATCTATATGGCAATTGATACTTTCCGCAATCGTGCCGCTTTTGATGAAGCATACGTTAATCCCTTGAAAAAATTATATTATGAGAAGGGTGGCGATAATGAAGTGCTTGATCTGACAAAAGAGGAGGAAAATTAATCAGCCCCCTAAATCCCCTGGGGAGACTTCTGATTTCTCCCCTATGGGGAGATAAAGAGGGGCTAAACTGAAAGAAAATGATAGAAACTCAATATATAGATTTATTTAACGAGCACCGCAGTACCATCGACAGCCATTCGGCGGATGTACTGAACCGGCTGAGGGATGCGGCTTTTGTTAAATTCAAGGAACTGGGATTCCCGACTTATAAACTCGAAGATTATCAATACTCGGACATAGCACCCTTGTTCGGAACCGAATACGGCTTCAACCTGAACCGCCTGCCGGTAAAGGTGAATCCTTACAGGTCTTACAGGTGCAATGTGAATGGAATGACAGAACATTTGTATTTCCTGATGAATGATATGCTTCATACAGAAAATATACCCCAGACGGATTATCCGGCAGGTGTATATATTGGCAGTCTGAAAGATTTTGCAGGGAAATATCCCGATATCTGTTCCAAATACTACGGAAAGGCCTCAAAAATAGAGAAGAATGCTTTGGCCGCATTCAATACGATGTTTGCGCAGGACGGTTTTGTAGTATATATTCCCGACAATACGGTTCTGGAAAAACCAGTACAGCTGATCAATATACTTACGGCTAACGTAGACCTGCTTGTCAATAGGCGGCTCCTTATTATAGCCGGGAAAAATTCGCAGGTGAAGCTGCTCGCATGCGACCATGCCGTAACTGATAGAAAATTTCTCGCCACACAGGTTACCGAAATATACGCAGACGAAAATGCCCATATTGAATTTTACGAATTAGAAGAAAATTCGACCAAGGTCACACGTCTTTCATCGACCTATGTCAATCAGGAAAAATCGTCTACGGTACTGGTCAATAATATAACTCTTCAATGCGGATACACCCGAAACAATTACGATGTGAAGCTGAACGGCGAGAATGCCGAAACTACCGTAGCGGGAGTTGTCATTGCAGATAAGGAACAGCATGTCGATAATTTTGCATTTTTGGACCATGCCAAACCCCATTGCCAGAGTACACAGCTATTCAAATATGTGCTGCAGGACAAATCGCTCGGTTCTTTCTGCGGACGCATTCTTGTTGAAAAGGATGCTCAAAAAACAATGGCTTACCAGACCAATAACAACCTGTGCGCTTCACCTCATGCGCATATGTATTCGAAACCTCAGCTCGAAATTTATGCCGACGATGTGAAATGTTCGCACGGATTGACAACGGGACAGCTGGACGAGGAAGCCTTATTCTATATGCGTTCGAGAGGAATACAGGAAGAAGAGGCGCGGTTAATGCTGATGCAAGCTTTTACCGCAGATGTTTTGAAGCTCATCCACATCGATGTTCTTCGCGAACGGCTTGTAGAACTAGTCGAACAACGTTTCCGCGGGGAGGATGCCCGTTGCGGAGATTGCGAAATATGTAAATAAAGTAGTAAAGCCCCTCCTCACCTCCCCAAAGGGAGGAACAGGGCAAAAAGCAATTATAAATCCCTCCTTTGGAGGAATATAGGGAGGCTAAATTTATGCAAATCGATATAAATAAAATACGTTCGGATTTCCCGATACTTTCTACCCAAATATACGGGAAACAGCTGGTTTATCTGGATAACGGAGCGACTACCCAGAAACCCCGCTGTGTCATCGACCGCATTTCCGAAGTATATGAAACGGTGAATGCCAACATCCACCGGGGCGTGCATCATCTTAGCCAGGAAGCTACCGATATGACGGAGAACGCCCGCCGGATTGTGCAGAAGTTCATCCATGCGAAACATCCGCACGAGATCATATTTACAAAAGGAACCACCGAAAGCATCAACCTTGCAGCATCTTCTTATTGCCGTCGTTTTTGCAAGGAAGGAGACGAAATTATCCTTTCCGCGATGGAGCATCATTCCAACATTGTTCCCTGGCAGTTGCAGGAAGATATAGCAGGCATAAAGCTGAAAGTGATTCCGATAAATGAAAAAGGCGAACTTATCTTGGAAGAATTGGAGAAACTTATTTCTCCTAAAACCAAACTGATAGCTGTTACCCATGTGTCGAATGTGCTGGGAACTATCAATCCGGTGGAAGATATAATAGCGATGGCACATTCCCACGGAATCCCTGTGCTTCTCGATGCGGCGCAGTCGGTACAACATATCGGGGTAGACGTACAAAAACTGGATGTCGATTTTCTGGTATTTTCGGGACATAAGATTTACGGCCCCACAGGAACGGGCATACTTTACGGAAAAGAAAACCTTCTGAATGAACTGCCCCCCTATCAGGGAGGGGGCGAAATGATAGGGCAGGTTTCTTTCGAAAAAACGACCTTCAACGAACTTCCCTTCAAGTTCGAAGCAGGGACACCCAACTATGCGGATTTCATTGCTTTCGGGACAGCCATCGAATATATATCTTCGATAGGATTAGATGCTATCAAAACCTATGAAGACGAACTTTTGCATTATGCAACAAGCGAACTCGAAAAGATCGAAGGTATGCGTATCTACGGGACATCCCGGCACAAAAGCAGTGTCATATCTTTTCTAGTAAAAGATATTCATCATTACGATATGGGTATGCTCCTCGACAAAATGGGTATTGCCGTACGTACGGGACACCATTGCGCCGAACCGCTTATGCATGAACTGGGTATCGAAGGCACTGTAAGGGCTTCGTTCGCGTTTTACAATACACGGGAAGAAATAGACAGGCTCGTGTCAGGAGTAAAACGCGTAGCTGACATGTTCTGATAAAAACGGTTAAGTATTCAATATAAATTAATGGAGCTGATTTAAGCTCCATTTTTTGTATTATAAAAAAATGTTATATCTTAGTGATGTTAAAAAACAACAATACCTTCCCAAAAGGTTTGTGAATAGAGAATCAACTAAAATTAAAAAAATTATGAGAAAGTTTAGTTTGTTGCTGTTAAGCACTATTATGTCCGTATGTCTTATTTCTTCGTGTAGTGATGACGATGATGATGACAACAAAGTTAACAACAGTATTGTCGGAACATGGAAGTTTGATAAAGTTGTTTCCACAGATGTAAAGACAAATAGCGGGGAAAATGATACTAAGGTAAAAACGTACATATCAGAGGGAATTACTGATGATTTAACGGGGACTATATGGACTTTTAAAGAAGACGGCACAATGATTGAGAAATATGACGGCGAGGATAAAAATGGGAAATATACTTTCTCTAATGGTAAGCTTACTATAATATTCGCAGTGGACGATTCACATTCATTTAATGCTTCCGTAGACAACGGGGTTCTATACATTGATGCCGATTACAAAGAAGATTTAAATGAAATGGAACTTGATCAGTTGGTTAGACTTGTAGGTATTGGAGATATGGATTTTAAAGCAGATAAAGCGACTGTAAAAGTGAATTTCAATAGGAATTAACTATTACGTTTTTCTTCTTAAATAATAGAACAGAAAAGACTATTTATGACTAAACCTCATAGGTAGTCTTTTTTTATTTATTAAATTTGTGCCGATTCTAGCAATGGATATTTATGAAAAAAATCTATCTACTCCTCTCTCTTGCCCTTATTTCGTTAAGCTGTTCTTCAGGACAGCAAAATCCGAAGCAAAATTCAAATAATAACACGCTATATCCGGTTGCTTTCTACAATGTGGAAAACTTGTTCGATACAGAAAGAGACCTTTCTATTATGGACGAGGATTTTACTCCTGGCGGAAGGTATAAATGGGACAATGATAAATACCAAAAGAAACTCAACAACCTGGCTTACGTAATCAGCCGTTTGGGAAAAGATAAATCCCCGGAGGGATTTGCTATCCTGGGAGTGGCTGAAGTAGAGAACCGTAAGGTTATGGAAGACCTTATCGATACAGGTGATCTGTCCGGCAAAAATTACGAAATCGTACACGAAGATTCTCCCGACGGGCGCGGCATCGATGTTGGGCTGATCTATAATCCTCAAATATTTACGGTTACAAATCATAAAATTTATCCATATACACTAATCGGAGGTACACCTTACAAAACCCGGGATATACTCGTGGTAAGCGGCACGTTAGCCGGTGAACCTGTATCTATACTGGTCAACCACTGGCCGTCGAGACGCGGGGAAGACTCAGAACCTCTGAGGGAGCGGGCAGCCTCTATCTGCAAGCATATATCCGATTCTATCTATAAAGCCGATCCGCAGACAGGCATCATCATAATGGGAGACATGAACGACGATCCTGAGGATAAAAGCACCCGCATTGCCCTCGGCGCAAAAAAGCTAGAAAGTGAAGTACAAGAAGGTGGATTATTCAATACGATGTGGCAGCTTCACGAAAGCGGATTAGGCTCGTTACAATACAGGGGTAAATGGAACCTCTTCGACCAGATAATCATATCGCAAAGCTTACTGGATAAAGGAAAAAGCAAGCTGAATTTTATAGAAGCCGGAATATATAACGAAGATTACCTGATACAGCAATCGGGTAATTACCAGGGATATCCGCTGCGTACATTCTCGGGGAATACTTTCCTCAACGGATACAGCGACCACTTCCCTACCCTTATCTACCTCGGGAAAAATAAAAATACCAAATAATAAAACATATGAACGACACTTCCAATATCAAACTGCGGCTCATAATCATGAATTTTTTGCAGTTTTTTGTATGGGGCAGCTGGCTGACTTCGCTCGGTGTATACCTCGGGGCAACCCTCAAATTTGACGGACTGCAGATCGGAAGCATATTTGCGACAATGGGCATCGCTGCGCTCATCATGCCCGCCTTGCTCGGTATTATTGCCGACCGGTGGGTAAATGCCGAAAGAGTATATGCGCTATGCCATATCATCGGCGCAGGACTGCTGTTTTATCTACCCAATGTCACAGAATACGGCCAGGTATACGCAATCATACTGCTTGTCGCCATGATGTACATGCCGACTTTAGGATTAGCCAATACTTTAGCCTATAACGCGATGGGACAATATAACCTCGATGTAGTCAAGGATTATCCTCCTATCCGCGTATGGGGTACGGTGGGTTTCATCTTTGCCATGTGGTTTGTAGACCTTATGAAGTGGACAGCCGACGCAAACCAGTTATATCTGGGAAGCATAGCAGCCTTGGTATTGGGATTATATGCGTTTACCCTTCCCAAAAGACCACCTACCCGGGAAATTAAAAATAAATCAGTGGTATCTACACTGGGGCTCGATGCATTTGTTTTGTTCAAAGAGAAAAAGATGGCTGTTTTTTTCATCTTCTCTATGCTGCTGGGAGCCGCTTTGCAAATTACGAACCTCTTCGGACAGCCTTTCCTCAGCGATTTTGCACTAAGCCCCGAATATGCCGAATCTTTCGCTGTACAGCATCCGGGGATACTGACTTCTCTATCGCAGATATCCGAATCCCTTTTCATATTGGCAATACCTTTTTTCATGAAAAGATACGGTATCAAGAACGTAATGCTTATCAGCATGATTGCGTGGGTACTCAGGTTCGGACTCTTTGGAATAGGAAATCCGGGAAGCGGATTTGTATTCCTCGTCCTATCTATGATAGTTTATGGTATGGCGTTTGACTTTTTCAACGTATCGGGTTCGTTATTTGTCGAAACAGAAACAAGCCCTAATATCAGGGCAAGCGCACAAGGCCTGTTCGTTCTGATGACAAACGGTATCGGAACAATCGTCGGAACACTGGGCAGCGGCATGGTAGTGCAGTATTTTACCGATGCCGACAATGTCAAAGACTGGCAGAACATCTGGTTTAGCTTTGCCACGTATGCTCTCGTCCTCGCCATAATTTTCTTCTTTATTTTCAACCATAAAAAATCGGAAGAAGCCCACAGGAAAACGATAAGCTGATTCTGATACAAAATTAATTAGATAGAAAATGCCTGCCGGTAAACTATACCTTATTCCCACCCCTGTGGGTAATCTGGAAGACATGACTTTCAGGGCGATCCGCCTGCTTAAAGAAGTAGACCTGATTCTGGCGGAGGATACACGTACCACCAGCTTCCTGCTCAAGCATTTCGAGATTATAAACAAGATGCAGTCTTATCATAAGTTCAATGAGCATAAGGCGGTCGGCCACATCATCGACAGGATAAAATCCGGTGAAAATATCGGCCTGGTATCCGATGCAGGTACACCGGGCATATCTGATCCGGGCTTTCTCATCAGCCGGGAATGTATAAAAGAAGGCATCGAAGTCGAGTGCCTGCCGGGTGCCACGGCATTTGTTCCTGCCCTCGTTGCATCGGGCATCCCCAGCGATAAATTCTTTTTCGAAGGATTCCTTCCCCAGAAAAAAGGACGCATGACCCGGTTGAAAGAACTGGCAGAAATAGAACATACCATCATCCTTTACGAATCACCTTACAGGGTCGTGAAAACATGTACCCAGCTGGCGGAATATATGGGCGAAGAACGGGAAGCCGCAGCCTGCCGGGAGATATCCAAACTGCATGAAGAGATAGTGCGCGGCACTTTAAAGGAACTGGCTGAGCACTTTACGCAGAAAGACCCTAAAGGTGAATTTGTCTTAATAATAGGTGGAAAAAAATAAATTCGTTCCCGATTTTAACTTTTTATACTCAAAAACGATTACATTTGCACTTACAAGCGGAACTAAAACTGTCCGCAGTTGTTAAAAGAGAAACGAATCAATAATTATATAATTATGAAAAAATTATTACTTGGATGCTTATGTCTCGGTTTTTTAGCGTCTTGTAATGTAAAAAACTCAGACGAATATAAGAGGTTGCAGGCGGAAAGAGATTCTTTGATGCAGATCACGAATCAGGACCAGTCGGAGATCTCCGATCTGATGGAAATTATCAATGAAGTAAATGCAAATTTCGATAGAATAAAAGAAGCTGAAAAATATCTGACCGTCCAGTCCCAAACGACAGGAGAAATGTCTAAATCGACTAAAGACCAGATAGCGAGCAACTTCCAGATGATCAACGAAATCCTGCAAAAGAACAAAGAAGATATTGCGAAACTGAACGAAAGGCTGAAAGCTTCAGGCGGACAATCTGCACAGCTTAGAAAAACCGTCGAAAATTTAAATGCTGAGCTCCAACAGCGCAGCAATACCATCCTCGAATTGCGCGATGCGCTTACCACTCGTGATGCGCAGATCGCCAGCCTGACCGGCACAGTGGACAAACTGGCTTCTGACGTACAGGACTTATCTATGCAGAACCAGGAACAGGAAGCCAAGATTAAGGAACAGGAGGAAGCTCTTAATACCGGTTATTATATTTTCGGCACCAATAAAGAGCTGAAAGAAGCTAAGATCATATCTGGCGGATTCCTTTCTTCTACTAAAGTACTGAACGAATCTATCGATAAATCTACATTTGTAAAAATCGATATCCGTGAAGTACAGGAGATACCGGTGTATGCAAAGAAAGTAAAAATACTTTCGGACCAGCCTAAAGACAGCTATACCGTTGCAAAAGATGCAAACGGACAAGCTGTAGTGAAAATCCTTGATTATAAAAGATTCTGGAGTCTGGGACAATTCCTGATTATGGAAGTGGATGTATAATAAAGATATTATTTAAGATTATAATATACATTGACACCGGTAAAGATTATATCTTTGCCGGTGTTTTTTTTAATTCATCTTAACTTTTCATTTTTTGTCATGCTGACGATAAGAA